>CALLYN010000500.1 GCA_937858455.1 uncultured Kouleothrix sp. | reverse complement strand
CCGCCCAGCCCGCCGCCGGCCGAGCCCTGGCCCTGATTCTGGCCGCCCATCACGCGGCTAGCCATGTAGGCCGCCACGCCGGCCAGCACCAGCTTGCCAAGCGTGCCGCCGATCGGCGAGCCCTGGCCGAAGATCTTGTCGAACAGATCCGGATCCTGCTGCTGGGCCTGGTGCGCCATCCGGCCGAGGTTGCCCGGGTCGGCGGCGTCGGATGAATCGGCGTAGGTGTAGCCATCGAACGGGCTGTTGGGATCATTGTGAGCCTGCTGATACTGGTCGGCCATCTTGGCGCGCTGGTCGGGCGTTAGCTGGTCGAGCGCCGAAGCGTGGGCATCGGCGGCGACACCGGCTGGGGCGTGCTGCATCATCTCGCGGTAGCGGCGTGCCGCCTCGGCATCGGAGACGCTGCTCGGGTCGTTCTGGTAGCGCTTCAGAAAATCGAGGTAATCCTGCTGCTGCTGCGGGTTGCCGCCCAGAAACTGCTGAAGCATATCGAGAGCCATTGTGTTCCTCCTGCTTGCTGATACACCAATGTAGACGGTTTCCGACTCGGATGGTCACCTCGTTACTCTGGCAATCTGTGTGCCGAAGCTGCCGCGCGCTCGATCGCGCCTACATTCCAGTGCCCCTGGCCAAGTAGCGTACGCATCTGCTCGCAGTAGGGGCCGATGTCGATCTGCTGGCCGGCAAGCCACTCGGCGCTGTAGTAGGTTTCGCGGTAAAGCTCGCCGGCGTCGCAGCCGATCATCACCAGCGCGCCCTGCTCGCCGCGCGCGGCCATGTCGGCGATCAGGCAGCACGCGCCAAAGAAGTTCGTGCCGGTCGAGCCGCCGTAGCGCCGGCCCACGAGCGCTTCGAGCACGTGGATGGCGGCGTACGATGCGGCATTCGGCACGCGGATCATGTGGTCGATGATCGCAGGCAAAAACGAAGGCTCAACCTGCGGGCGGCCAATGCCTTCGACTCCCGACCCGCCCGGCGCCGCCAGGCCGCAGCTGCGGGAGCGAAAGAATGAAAAAAACACCGACCGCTCAGGATCGACCACGCAAACCTGGGTGGCATAGCTGCGGTAGCGGATGTAGCGCCCGAACGTAGCGGCGGTGCCGCCAGTGCCAGCGCCGCAGATGATCCAGCTTGGGCAGGGGAATGGCTCATCGGCAAGCTGCTTGAACACCGACTCGGCAATATTATTGTTGCCGCGCCAGTCGGTGGCGCGCTCGGCAAACGTAAACTGATCCATGAAATGGCCGCCGAGCTCGGCGGCCAGC
>CALLYN010000499.1 GCA_937858455.1 uncultured Kouleothrix sp. | reverse complement strand
GCAGGGCATCGTAAAACAAAATGTTCGGGGGCGGCGAAGCCGCCCCCGAACCCCCCTTTTGGATGTGTGCATTTTCTGCGCGGAGCGCGGAAAATGCACATACGATGAATCAAAAAGTACCGTGCTGCCGCAGGCAACAGGCACGGATTCGCGAAGCTGAACAGCGCAACTGCGTAAGTTCTTGCGTAAATACTGCCAAACAGCGAACATATGTTCGTAATCTTGCCCGGAGCAGGCCAAAATATGGTATAATAAGCCAGTTAAAGGAGAAGCGCTTTGACGATTACGAAGCCTCAAAATGCATCGCTGATCGACTCGCTCAGCGAAGGCTATGCCGCGATCAATCGCCGTCCCTGGATCGTGCTCATCCCGATTCTGCTGAACCTGTTTTTCTGGTTCGGCCCGCAGCTCTCGCTCGGCCCGCTGATCAGCAGCAGCGTAAACGCGCTGAAGCAGCTGCAGCCGGCGCTCTCCGAGCAGGAAGATGTCCAGCTGATGTACGACCAGCTGCTCGCGACTGGCGGCGTCGACTTGCGGCAGCAGCTGGCGCTGCTGAACTATGTGCCGGTGCTGCACCAGTATGTCGTCGGCTCGGCTGAGGCGACGGGCGGGATGCCGGCGGTGCCCGAGGTGCTGCGGCCGATCGATACGCAGCGCACCGACACCTTCGAGGTTGGCAGCATTGGCGGGGCGCTGCTGGCGTTTGTGCTGCTGAACGCCGCTGGGCTCGCGCTGAGCGCGCTGTTCTTCGGCCAGGTCGGCGCCGCGCTTCGGCGCGACTGGTCGCCGCTGATGGCGCTGCGCCGCGCGCCCAAGATCGGCCTGGGGATGCTGGCGGCGCTGGCGATTGTCGCCGGCGTGGGCCTGGCGCTCGGCCTGCCGCTGCTGTTCTTCGTGACGCTGCTGCTCTACCTGAACCAGACGCTCGGGCTGCTGGCGCTGTTTGTGTTCTACTGGCTGGCCGTGTGGGTCAGCATCTACATCGGCTTCATGCGCGAGGCGATCGTCATCAGCGGGCTTGGCCCGCTGCGCGCGATCTACACCAGCTTCAACGTGGTGCGGCGCAACCTGTGGGCCACGCTCGGCTTTCTGCTGATCACGCTTGTGATCAGCCTGGGCAGCGGCGTGATCTGGCACGCGCTGGTGAACTCCACCGCCGGCGTGCTGATCGCGATTGTCGGCAGCGCATATATCGGCAGTGGCCTGATCGCCGCGCGCATGGCGTTCTACCGCGAGCGGCTGCGGCGCTGGCAGGCCGCGCCCGCCAAGCCGACGGGCATTCGCGCCGAGAATTCCTAGCTGCCTGAAAGGCTGGCCTGGCGGGAGAAGCCGTTCCACCCTTTTCAAACGGGCTGTATTTCTTTGGTTTTACGAGTGTGCCGGTAGCTCGCGGCCGCCGCTGTGGCGCCGCCAGCTGCCAGCTGAGCGAAGAGTGAAACGACATGACCACTGACACCACCAAGGCGAACCTTAACAACGACTACACCGCCAGCCGCATTCAGGTGCTGGAGGGGCTCGAGGCGGTGCGCAAACGGCCGGGCATGTACATCGGCCCGACCGATATCAATGGCCTGCACCACATGATCCGCGAAGTCGTCGACAATTCGGTCGACGAGGCGCTGGCCGGCTACGCCGACCGCATCGATATCGTGCTCCACCCCGACAGCTCGGTGACTGTCGCGGACAATGGGCGCGGCATCCCGGTCGACCTCCACCCGGTCAAGAAGGTGTCGGGCCTTGAGCTGGCCGCGACAGTGCTGCACGCCGGCGGCAAGTTCGACTCGAACTCGTACAAGGTTTCGTCGGGCCTGCACGGCGTGGGCCTCAGCGTGGTGAACGCGCTTTCGACGTGGATGCGGATCGACGTGCGCACCGGCGGCAAGCTGCACATGCAAGAGTACCGGGCCGGCAAGCCGCTCGGCCCGGTGAAGCCGATCGGCGCGGCCGAGGGCAGCGGCACCAGCGTCAACTTTCTGCCCGACGTCACGATCTTCAAAGATGGCCTCGACTACAACTTCCGCGCGCTGGTGCAGCGCTTCCGCGAGATGGCCTACCTCACCAAGGGCCTGCGCTTCCATATCGCCGACGAGCGCGATGGCAACGAGGTCAACTTCTACTTCGAGGGCGGCATCCGCTCGTACGTGCGCCACCTCAACAAAGAAAAGAACGTGCTGCACAAAACGCCGTTCTATGTCGAGCGCGAAGTTAATGGCGTGGCCGTCGAGGTGGCGCTGCAGTACACCGAGGCCTACGATACCGACTCGATCTACACATTTGCCAATAACATCAACAACACCGACGGCGGCGCGCACCTCACGGGCTTCCGCAACGCGCTCACCCGCGTGGTCAATAACTATGCCCGCAGCAAAAACCTGCTAAAGGAGAACGAGGCCAACCTCACCGGCGACGACGTGCGCGAGGGCCTGACGGCGGTGATCAGCGTCAAGCTGCAGGATCCGCAGTTCAGCTCGCAGACCAAAGAGAAGCTCGTGAGCCCCGAGGCTACCAGCGCGGTGTCGTCGGTGTTCGGCGACGCGTTCAACACCTGGCTCGAAGAAAACCCCGGCGATGCCAAGCGGATCATCGAGAAGACGATCTCGGCCGCGCGCACGCGCCTGGCCGTGCAGAAGGTGCGCGAGACCGCGCGCAAGAGCGCCATGGAGGGCTTCTCGCTGCCCGGCAAGCTCGCCGACTGCTCGGATACCAACCCGGCGCGCTGCGAGATCTACATCGTCGAGGGCGACTCGGCCGGCGGATGCTTTGCGGGCGACACCAAGGTTGCGCTGGCCGATGGCCGCGCGCTGAGCTTCGAGCAGCTGGTGGCCGAGCAGGCTGCCGGCATTGAGCACTTTGGCTATACCATTCGCCACGATGGCACGATCGGCATTGAGCGGATCATCAATGCGCGTATCACCAAGCAGAACGCCGAGGTCGTGCGCGTAACACTTGATAATGGCGAGGCACTGGTCTGCACGCCGGATCACCGCTTTATGCTGCGTGATGGCAGCTACAAGCCGGCCGCCGAGCTGACAAGCGCCGATTCGCTCATGCCGCTGTATCGCAAGCAGTCGGATAAGCGCGCGCCGGGCATTACGATCGATGGCTACGAGATGGCCTGGGATCCGCGCTCGGAGGCGTGGCTATTTACGCATCAGCTTGCCGACTGGTACAACCGCTGGCATGGCGTCTACGCCGAGTCGGACGGCGATCACTGCCACCATATTGACTTCAACAAGCACAACAATAACCCGACGAACCTGCGCCGCATGCCGGCCGATGCGCACCTTGCGCTGCACCGCGAGCACGCCAGCCGTACGCTACACCGCCCCGATAGCATCGAGAAGTGCCGCGCGGCCAAGCAGAGCGATACGTTCCGTAGCGCAATGAGCGAGCGCATGCGCCAGCCCGCTACGCGCCAGCTCTTATCGGAGCAGGCCACCGCGCAGTGGAACAGCGCTGAGTATAAAGCTTTTATGGGCGAGCGTTGGCGCGCATTCTACGCTAGTAGCGCTGAGTATCGCCAGCAGAATGCCGCTCAGCTCGGCCAGGCCCAACGTGCCTACTGGGCGGAAGAGGCCAATCGGCAGGTTCAGGCCGAGCGCGTACGCGCGCACTTCGCCAACAATCCGCAGGCTCGCGAGGCCCTGGCGCAGCAGGCCGAGGCTCAGTGGCAGAACGCCGAGCTGCGTGAGTGGCGGCGCGAGCAGACCCGCGAGCAGTGGACGCCGGAGTTCCGCGCGCAGCGCCGGGCCGCGCTGGCGCAGACCTACTACCGCAAGACGCTGGCCGCGCTCAAGAGCTGTGAACAGCAGGGTCGGATCGATCTCGACGCGTACCAGGCGCATCGGCGGGAAACCAACGATAAGTCGCTGCTGCGCTTCGATACGTTCTGCGAGCGCTACTTTGGCGGCGATGCCTCGCTCGCACGCGATGCGGTGGCGAACTACAACCATAAGATCGTCTCGGTCGAGTGCCTGAATGAGCGGATCGATGTCTACGATATCGAGGTGCCGCACACGCACAATTTCGCGCTGGCCTCGGGCGTATTTGTGCACAACAGCGCCAAACAGGGCCGCGACCGGCGCTTCCAGGCGATCCTGCCGCTGCGCGGCAAGATCCTCAACGTCGAGAAGAGCCGCCTCGATAAGATGCTCTCGAATAACGAGGTGAAAACGCTGATCACCGCGATCGGCGCCAGCGTCGGCGAGCAGTTCGACCCGGCCAAGCTGCGCTACCACCGCATTGTGATCATGACCGACGCCGATGTCGACGGCAGCCACATCCGCACGCTGCTGCTGACGTTCTTCTTCCGCTACATGCGCCCGATCATCACCAACGGCCACCTGTATATCGCCCAGCCGCCGCTGTTTAGCATCAAGCACGGCAAGGAGATGAAGTACGTCTACTCCGACAACGAGCGCGACGCGTACCTCAATTCGCTGCCGAAGGAGACGCGCGAAAAGGTGCATATCCAGCGCTACAAGGGCCTGGGCGAGATGAACGCCGAGCAGCTGTGGGAGACGACCATGAACCCGCTGAATCGCACCATGGGCCAGGTGACGCTCGAAGACGCCCAGCAGGCCGATGAGACGTTCACCATGCTGATGGGCGATATGGTGCCGCCGCGCAAGCGCTTCATCCAGACCCACGCGCTCGAGGTGCGCAACCTCGATATCTAGGCACGCTGTGTGGCTCGGGGGCGGCGCGGCCGCCCCCGAGTTTCTGTTTCCGGCATCCAAACCGCCACGAGGAGGGCGCCAATGCTGACGGCAGAGCACAAATACTTCTACCAGGAACACGGCTATGTCGTGGTTGCCGGGCTGTTCGCGCCGGCCGAGGCGGCGCGCTATCGCGAGCACTACATGGCGCTGCGGCGCCACGGCGCCTACCCCGGCGACCTGGTTGGCGCCGACCCGGCCAGCAACGATCCGCTCAGGCGCTTCCCGCGCATGATCCACATGCACCGCTGGGACGACGTGTCGTTGCGCTGGGTGCTCGACGCGCGCCTCAACGCCTGCATGAGCGGGCTGCTCGGCCGCGAGCCGTTCGCGGTTCAGACAATGCTGTACTTCAAGCCGCCGGGGGCGCGCGGCCAGGCGCTGCACCAGGATAACTTCTACCTGAAGGCGCAGCCCGGCACCTGCATGGCCGCCTGGATGGCGCTCGACGACTGCGACGAGGCCAACGGCTGTATGCAGATCGTGCCCGGCAGCCACACCTGGCCTTTGCTGTGCACCACCAAGGCCGATACCAGCGTGAGTTTCACCGATGTCACGGTGCCGCTGCCGCCGGGCGTGCAGGCCCAGCCGGTGCGCATGGCCGCCGGCGACGTGCTGTTCTTTAACGGCGCGCTGGTGCACGGCAGCTACCCCAACGCCACCGCCGATCGCTTCCGCCGCGCGCTGATTGGCCACTACATCGAGGGCGCCGCCGAGCAGGTCGCGCAGTTCTACCACCCGGCGCTGCGCATGGACGGCCGGCCGCTCGAGCTGGCGGTGAGCCAGGGCGGCGGCGCGTGCGGCGTGTGGGTCGAGCGCGATGGCCAGCCGGCGATCGAACTCGCCGGCGAGGAGCTGGTTGTGCGTAAGCACGAGTAGCGCGGGGTATTTGACAAGAACGGTGGGCTGCGCTACACTGAGCAGCGCGTTGAGATGCGGCGGGGCGTAGCGCAGCCTGGTAGCGCACCTGAATGGGGTTCAGGAGGTCGCTGGTTCAAATCCAGTCGCCCCGACCATACAATGCTACACGCCAAAGCTGTTCGATCGGCTTTGTGGGTACACAGAACGGCGGCCTGGCTGCGTAAGCAGCCAGGCCGCCTTTTTTTGGCGCGCATTCGCGTATACCTTTGCGCCCGCCGCGTCGTTTACAATATGCTATACTCGTGTATCTGCACTGCCGTGCGCACCCGCTGCCCGTGCCCAACAGCCTTGTGAGGTTCCTGCATGCCCGCCCAGACACCGCAAGATTTCGTGCGCAAGTGGCGCGCCAGCACGCTCAAAGAGCGCAGCGCCGCCCAGGAGCATTTTATTGATCTGTGCCACCTGATCGGCCATGAAACCCCCGGCGACGATTCCAGCGGCGAGCGCTTCACGTTTGAGGCCGGCAGCAGCAAGCAGAAGGGCGGCCAGGGCTGGGCCGATGTCTGGAAGCGCGGCTTTTTTGCCTGGGAATACAAGGGCAAGCACGCCAACCTTGAGAAGGCATACCAGCAGCTGCTGCAGTACCGCGAGTCGCTGCAGAATCCGCCGCTGCTGGTTGTCTCGGATCTCGAGTCGATCGTCGTCCATACCAACTTCACCAACACGGTCAAGCAGGTCACGACGATCACGCTTGACGATCTGCTGACGCCGGCCGGGCTCAAGCGGCTGCGCGCGATCTTCGAGAACCCCGACGCCTTCAAAGCGCCCCAGACCACCGCGCAAGTCACTGAGGCCGCTGCGCGCGAGTTTGCCCGCCTGGCCGAGCTGCTGCGCAAGTGGGGCGAAGATCCGCAGCGCACCGCGCATTTCCTCATCCGGCTGCTGTTCTGCCTGTTCGCCGAGGATATCGGCCTGCTGCCCGATAACCTGTTCTCGCGCCTGATTGCGCGCACGCGCGCCAAGCCGGCGGCGTTTGCCCAGCAGCTGCGCTTGCTGTTCGATGCCATGGCCGGCGGCGGCTGGTTCGGCTCGGACGAGATCCGCTACTTCAACGGCCGGCTGTTCGATACCGCCGATGTGCTGGAGCTGGATAGCGAGAGCCTCGACATCCTGGCGCGCGTCAGTGCGCTGGATTGGTCGAGCATCGAGCCGGCGATCTTGGGCACGCTGTTTGAGCGCTCGCTCGCGCCCGAGAAGCGCTCGCAGCTCGGCGCGCACTACACCAGCAAAGACGACATCCTGCTGATTGTCGAGCCGGTGCTGATGGCGCCGCTGCGCCGCCGCTGGCAGGCCGTGCAGGCCCAGGCGCGCGAGCTGGCCGCGAAACGCGACGCGGCCGCCGCTGGCCAGCGCACCAAGCTTGACGGCGATCTGCGCCGCTTGCTGGTGGGCTTCGCCGGCGAGATCGCGGCCGTGCGTGTGCTCGACCCGGCGTGCGGCAGCGGCAACTTCTTGTATGTGGCGCTCAAGCAGCTGCTCGACCTTGAGAAAGAAGTGATCGCGTTTGCCGGCGACGTTGGCGCGGGCGCGTTCTTCCCGAGCGTATCGCCCGAGCAGCTGCGCGGGATCGAGCTGAACGAGTATGCCCACGAGCTGGCGCAGATCACCGTGTGGATCGGCTACATTCAGTGGCTGCGCGACAATGGCTTTGGTGCGCCAGCCGATCCCATCCTCAAGCCGCTCGATACGGTCAAGCGCATGGACGCGATCCTGGCGTTCGACGCCGAGGGAAAGCCAGTCGAGCCGGAATGGCCCGAGGCCGATGTGATCGTTGGCAATCCGCCGTTTTTGGGCGACAAGAAAATGCGTGCAGAGCTAGGCGACGACTATGTTGAGACGTTGCGCGGGCTTTATGAAGGACGTATCCGAGGTGGAGCAGACCTTGTCCTTTACTGGTTTGAACGGGCACGGACATTAATAGCTGCAAAACAAGCTCGACGTGCAGGTCTACTTTCGACTAACTCCATCCGTAGTGGAGCAAATCGAGAAGTGCTTGAGCGTATCAAAACCAGTGGCGACATCTTCATGGCCTGGGCCGATCGTCCGTGGATACTCGACGGTGCAGCGGTGCGTGTTTCAATGGTTGGCTTTGATGAGGGAACCGAGGCACATCGAATATTGAATGGGGAGCTTGTGACCTTAATCAACTCTGACCTTACCGCATCAGTCGATCTTTCTAGTGTGAAACAACTACGTGAGAATTCCAATATTTGCTTTCTAGGCATGATGAAAGCAGGCCCTTTCGACCTCACCACGCAACAAGCTCACACAATGTTATCTTTACCAATCAATCCCAATGGTCGGTCAAATGCAGATGTGATCAAGCGTCGTGTAGGGGGACAGGATATTACGGGCCGACCAAGAGATACTTGGATAATTGATTTCGGCGTAGATACGACAGAGGAAGAAGCTGCAGAATATGAAGCCCCATTTGAGTACATCCGCAAACATGTAAAGCCCTTGCGAGATCAAAATCGACGGGAAACGATGAAACGACGATGGTGGATTTTCGGAGAGCCACGCCGAGGACTTCGTTCCGCTTTACGAGGATTGAGCCGATGTATCGTTACACCAGAAGTAGCCAAGCATCGAGTGTTTTCTTGGATAGAAACGTTCATCATACCAGATCATAAACTCCATGTTTTTACACGTGACGATGATTATTTTTTTGGTTTGCTCCAATCACATGTCCATGAAGTGTGGTCACTAGCTCTATGTTCTTGGATGGGAGTAGGTAATGACCCTAGTTACTCTTCATCGCGCACCTTCGAAACCTTCCCCTTCCCCTGGCCACCTGGCCGCGAGCCGCAGGGCGATCCGCGCGTCGAGGCCATCGCCGCCGCTGCGCGCC
>CALLYN010000498.1 GCA_937858455.1 uncultured Kouleothrix sp. | reverse complement strand
CGCCGACCTGGACGGCCGCAAGATCGCCGTGATGGGCGACATGCTCGAGCTTGGCCCGGTCGAGGAAGAGTCGCACCGGTTGGTCGGCCGGCGCGTGGCAGAAGTGGCCGAACTGCTGATCACAGTGGGCCAGCGCGCGCGCTGGATTGCCGACGAGGCACGGATCGCAGGCATGCCGGCCGCGCATATTCAGCACGTCGAGCAGAACCGCGAGGCGATTGCGGCGCTGCGCGGCACGCTGCGCGACGGCGACTACGTGCTGATCAAAGGCTCGCGCGGCGTGGCGATGGAGCAGATCGTGGCAGCGTTGCAGCCGGCTCAATCTGCCGAGGCTGAATGACGGTTGGCTGCGGCGGCAACCATGCTCACTTCGAGGAGAATGTATCGTGGGAAGTGCCTTACGAGCGGTGCTGGTCGATAATATGTCGCGTGCGCTGCTGCTGGCTGCGGCGGCGTTCGCGCTCACACTGGCCACCGGCGGCTACTGGGTGCGCTTTCTACGCGAGAAGCGGATTGGCAAGCAGATCCGCACCGAAGGCCCACAGAGCCATATTATCAAAACCGGCACACCGACTATGGGCGGGATCATCATCCTGCTGCCAGTGATCGGCCTGACGCTGTGCTTCAACCTGGTCGACCGCTGGTCGATGCTGCTGCCGCTGGCGGTGCTGATCGGCTTCGCCGTGCTGGGCGGGATCGACGACTATATGTCGCTGGTAGGGACGCGCTCGCGCACCTACGGCTTCACGCCGCGGCGCAAGCTCATCCTGACGATTATCATCGCGCTGGGGGCAAGCCTGGTGCTGTACCTGCCGGCGCCGTTTGGCCTGCAGCGCGCCGAGTTCAAAGGCCCGGTGATCATTCCGTTTGTCGGGCAGTGGGACATCGGGCTGTGGTACATCCCGCTGGCGACGTTCATCATCATTGGCACCAGCCACGCCGTGAACCTGACCGACGGGCTCGACAGCCTGGCAGGCTGGAATTTGACGCTGGCGTTCGCGGCCTACGGGGTGATCACCTTCCTGGATCAGAAGTTCATCAACCTGATGGCCTTTAACTTCACGCTGGTGGGCGCCTGCGCAGCGTTCCTGTGGTTCAACGCACACCCGGCCCAGGTGTTTATGGGCGATCTGGGGTCGCTCGCGCTCGGCGCAGTGCTGGCGGTGATCGCGCTACAATCGCAGCAGTGGCTGCTGCTGCCGGTGGTCGGCGCGGTGTTTGTGGGCGAGGCGCTCTCGGTGATGATCCAGGTCGGCTACTTCAAGTGGACGCGCCGGCGGCTGGGCGAGGGCAAGCGCTTCTTTAAAATGTCGCCGCTGCACAACCACTTCGTGTTGGTAGGCTGGAGCGAAACACAAATAATGCAGCGCTTTGTGCTGGTGGGTATGGTTGCGGCCCTGATCGGCATCTCGCTGGCGCTCACGCTGCGCGACGCCGACCAACGTGCCAGGGTCGATGCGCCGCCAGCATACACCACAACGGTGCAGTCAAGCGGGCAGTGATCGCGTAACAATGGGTAAGGCGAGACGGCGACGGTCGAGCGATCGTAGGCGCCGGCTGGCCTGGTGTTTCATTCGCGCTGTGACTCTACTATGGATCTACGTGGCAAACGCGCACTCGTGATGGGTCTGGGCGTCCACGGCGGCGGGCTGGGCGTAGCTCGCTTCCTCGCCGACCGCGGCGCTCTCGTCACCGTTACCGATCTGCGCGGGCCAGAGCTGCTACAGCCCTCGCTCGACGCCCTGGCTGGCCTGCCTATCCGCTTTGTGCTCGGCCGGCACGACGAGAGCGACTTCCGCGCCGCCGACCTGGTAGTGCGCAACCCCGGCGTCCCGCGCGAATCGCGCTTTCTCCAGATCGCCCGCGCCGCCGGCGCGACGATCGAGATGGAGATGACGCTGTTCTTCCGGCTCTGCCCCGGCCCGATCCTCGGCATTACCGGCACCAAGGGCAAAACCACCACCACGCTGCTGGCGGCGGCGATGCTGCGCGAGCAGTTCGCCGACACTGTGGTGGCTGGTAACTTGCGCGTATCGGCGCTCGAGGCGCTGCCGCGGATCGGCGCGCGCACGCCGGTGGTGCTCGAGCTCTCGAGCTGGCAGCTCGAAGGGCTCGGCGAGGCCGGCCTCAGCCCGCGCTATGCCTGCGTCACAAACCTTTCGCCCGACCACCTCGATCGCTATGGGTCGATGGCGGCGTACGGCGAGGCCAAAAAGCAGATCTTTCTATGGCAGGGGCCAGATGGCGTGGTGGTGCTGAACCACGACGACCCGATCGTGGCGGCGTGGGCCGCCGAGGCGCCCGGCCAGGTGCGCTGGTTCGGCAGCTACGCCGGCACGCGCTACGACGACGCGGGCATCTGGCAGGATGGCGCGCTGCTGATTGCGCGCGACGAGGTGCCGCTGCCAGGCCGCCACAACCTAGCGAATGTCGCGGCGGCGGCGGCGCTGGCAGGCGCGTTCGGCGCCGAGGCGGCGCGCATACGCGCCGCAGTGCGCGGCTTCGGCGGCGTCGAGCACCGGCTCGAGCTGGTGCGCGAGCTCGCGGGCGTGCGTTATGTCAACGACACGGCGGCCACCGCGCCCGAGGCGGCGATCGCCGCGCTGCACAGCTTCAGCCAGCCGATCGTGCTGATCGCCGGCGGGGCCGACAAAAACCTGCCGTTCGAAGGCTTCGCGCGGGCGATCGCCGAGAGCGCCAAAGCCGTGGTGCTGCTCGAAGGCAGCGCAACGCCGAAGTTGCAGTCGGCGCTGGCCGCAGCGGCGCCGGCAACACCGCTGCTCGGCCCATACGGCGACTTCGCGGCGGCGATTGCGGCGGCGCGCGGGCAGGCGGCGCCGGGCGAGATCGTGCTGCTGGCGCCGGGCTGCGCGAGCTTCGGCATGTTTCGCAACGAATTCCACCGTGGCGAAGAGTTTCGGCGGATCGTCGGCCAACTGTGAGCGTACTTTGAGCAAGCCGCATAGCGCAAGAGCGTAACTTCCTAACTCTAGACTAATGATGTTGGAGCTTTGGCGGCCTGCGCGAAAGCCCCGGCATGGAAGCCATGACAGAACCTGACCGCAAAGATGACGATATCGAGCCGGTGCTGCGGAACTTCGAGCAGGAGTTCGGGCCGCGCCGCGAGGGCGAGCCGCCGGTGTACGGCGAGGCCCGGCCAATCGCGCCGCCGAGCTACCGGCTGGCGCTGCCATTCGAGCCGGTGCGCGCGGTGTGGGTCCTGCTGGCGCTGAACATCGCAATCTTCGCGATTCCGGCGCTGCTGCAAATCTTTCGGGTCACGATCAACGGTATCCCGATCGACGACCTGCTATTCGCGCTAGGACAAAAGGAAAACCAGGCGATATACGACGGCCAGTACTACCGGTTCATCACGTCGATGTTCCTGCATGCCGGCCTGCTGCATATTGGGTTCAACGCCTGGGCGCTGTACGTGCTCGGCCCCGAAAGCGAGCGGATCTACGGCACGCCGCGCTTTCTGGCGCTGTACTTTCTGGCGGGGCTGGCCGGCGGCGTGGCATCGTACCTGCGCTCGCCGATCGCGGCCGTGGGCGCGTCGGGCGCAATCTTTGGGCTGATCGGCGGGCTGGCAGCGTTCTACTATAGCTCGCGCAAGCTGCTGGGCGAGATCTCGCGGCAGCAGCTGGGCAGCCTGATCACCGTGATCATGATCAATCTGTTTATCGGCTTTAGCACGCCGCGTATCGATAACAACGCGCATATCGGCGGGCTGGTTAGCGGGGCGCTGGTGGGCTGGCTGCTTGCGCCACGCTTCGAGCTCGATGACCGGCTGTTCCCGCCGCGGATCGTGCGCCGCGGGCTGGCGTGGGGCTGGGCCGGCACGCTGGCGGTGCTGGCGCTGCTGGTTCTGCTGGTGAAGACGATGTATCCGCCTATCCAGTAGGCAGCAGGCAGCGGCCAGCCGGCAGACGATGCCGCTGACTGCTGGCTGCTGGCTGCCGACAAACGTCTATGTTCGACACATCCAAACGCAAACCCGATTACCCGCTGCTCACGGCCGTCGGCATCCTGGTGCCGCTCGGGCTGGTGATGGTGTATAGCGCCTCGTTTGTCGACGCGTTCAACCAGCACGGCAACCAGCTCTACTACACGCTGCGCCAGCTGAGCGGGGTAGTGCTCGGCACGATCGGGCTGCTGGTCGCCCAGCGGATCGACTACCGCTTCTGGCGCACCTACTCGGTGCAGCTGATCGGCGCCGCGCTGCTGCTGCTGCTGGTGGTGCTGGTGCTGCCCACCGACCTGACCGAGGTGAACAACGCGCGCAGCTGGATCCGGCTTGGCTTCTTCAGCATGCAGCCGTCGGAGGTGGCAAAGCTGGCGATGATCGTCTACTTCGCCGACTGGCTCTCGCGGCGCGGCGAGCGGCTCGACAATGTCAGCTACGGGCTCATCCCATTCGCCATGATGCTTGGGATCGTGTGTGGCCTGGTGATGCTCGAAGGCGACCTGGGCACGACGATCGTGATGATTGTGATTGGCGGCCTGGTGTATTTCACCGCCGGCGCGAACCTGCTGCACATCCTGGCGGCGGCGGCGGTGTCGGGCGGGGCGTTCTGGGCGATGATCAAGATCGCGCCATTCCGGCAGGGGCGCATCGCCGCCTGGCTCGACCCATTTTCGGATTACCTGGGCGCCGGCTGGCAGCCGGTGCACGGGCTGTACGCACTCGGCAGCGGCGGGATCTTCGGCGTGGGCCTGGGGCAGGGCCGCCAGAAATTCATCTGGCTCTCGCAGGCGCACACCGACGCGATCTTCGCGGTGATCGGCGAAGAGTTCGGCCTGATCGGCACACTGTTCGTCGTCGGCTGCTTTCTGGTGATCGCCTACCGTGGGCTGCGCATCGCCGGGCGCGCGCCCGAACCGTTCGCGGCGCTGCTGGCCACTGGCCTCACCGGCTGGCTGGTGTTTCAGGCGCTGATCAATATGGCGGTGGTGACAACGCTGCTGCCATTCACCGGGCTGACGCTGCCGTTCATCAGCTATGGCAGCTCGTCGCTGATTATGTGTATGGTCGCAACCGGAATTCTGCTCAGCATCTCGCGGCATACTGTCGAACGCCCGCGCGAGGCGCCCGAGCAGGCACTACGGGCGTCGCGGCGACCACCGATCGCGCTACGCGAACGACTGGCCGGGTGGTGGCGGCCAGCACGGGGCAGTGCGGGTGGGCGGCGCGGCGCGCGTGAAGTTCCGGGCATCCCGCGCCGCAGCGCGCGCCGCCCGCGGTGCTGACGCTGCCGTTCATCAGCTATGGCAGCTCGTCGCTGATTATGTGTATGGTCGCAACCGGAATTCTGCTCAGCATCTCGCGGCATACTGTCGAACGCCCGCGCGAGGCGCCCGAGCAGGCACTACGGGCGTCGCGGCGACCACCGATCGCGCTACGCGAACGACTGGCCGGGTGGTGGCGGCCAGCACGGGGCAGTGCGGGTGGGCGGCGCGGCGCGCGTGAAGTTCCGGGCATCCCGCGCCGCAGCGCGCGCCGCCCGCGGTGACGAGATGAGGTTCGCGCAAACAACGAGTATGTACGCCACGTAGAAGAGTGGAACCGGCAGCATCGGCGATCGGCGCGCGGCGATCGGCTGGTTCGCGGTATGATCTGGCAACCAGGAGAAGCCCAGCATGAGTACTGACAACGGATTAATCATCATCAACCTGGGAAGCTCCCTCGTCACCTACGCCATCTTGATCGGATTGGCGGCCCTGGGCTGGCGCAAGGGCTTCCGCTACATGCTTAGCATCGCGGTTTTCATCACAATTGGCTACCTGCTGACGGTTCAGGGCGGAAACTACGTGGTAGGGCTGCTCAACCGGTTCTACACGAACTTTCCGAAACTGATCGCATTCGCGCTCGGCCGCGACTTTAATGCCGTCGATACGCTGGATCCGCTGATCCCCGATAACTTCCAGGCGCCGCTGCTGCTGCGCGTGCTGGTGTTCGTGGCACTGCTGGCGGTGGGTATCGCATACGCGTGGCCGTGGGAGGGCGCACCGCTCAAACCCAACGATAAGGCCCAGAACATGCGCCTGCTCGGGCTGCTGGCTGGCCTATACATCGGGGTGCTCGGCATCAGCGCCGCCTCGGCGTTCTGGGCCGCCGCCCCCGAGACGCTCAACCAGGGCGGGCTGCTCTCGAGCGCGCTGAATGGCCTGCCAAACTACGGCGCGGTTATTCCTTCCATGATTGGCGCGTTCTTGATCTTACTGCTCGTGATTATTCTGCTGCGGTTCAACCGCGTCTGGAAAACATAACGGCTGGGACTATGCGCTACCATATCGTCGGCATCGCAGGCGCGGGCATGAGTGCGATCGCGCATGTGCTGCTCGATCAGGGCCACCAGGTCAGCGGCTCTGATCCACAGCACAACGCGCTGGCCGACGCGTTGGCGGCGCGCGGGGCGTCGATCGCGCGCGCTTTCGTCACACGGTCGTGGCGCTCTACGGG
>CALLYN010000497.1 GCA_937858455.1 uncultured Kouleothrix sp. | reverse complement strand
CGGGCGCAGCAGTCGGCTCGGCGGCGGCGGGCGCGCTGGTAGGCGCTGCGGCAGGGGCAGCGCCCCCGCAAGCGGCCAGCAGCACCAAGCCAACCAGTAGCAGCGCCAGGGCATGGGTGAAGCGGAAAGGTCGGGCCATCGACAGGCTCCTTTCTAAAGGCGGAACATCTGTGTCCTTCACAGGGGTTCGGTAATTATAGGGAGTCCGGCTGAACTGTCAAGAGCGTGTTATACTACCCCGCCGATGGGATACGAAACGAGGTTGCGAATTGAACAGCACACTAGTGGAAGATATCGACCGGCTAGAGCTGACGGGCCAGGTGCGCGAGTCGCTGCGCGGGCTGATGGAGATCGACCGCTACCAGTGGGACGAGCGCGGCACGCTGACGCTGCGCGGCACGCTGAACGATCGCGCCGACGCGATCTACCGCACCATCCGCAGCCGGCTCGAGCGCTTCGGCTTCACGCCGTTTCTCACGCGCGCCGGCGAGGGCGACGAGCTCGTGGCGGTGCCGGGGGTGGTCGAGCGCCGCCGCCCGCGCCTGTGGCTTCCCGTCGCGCTGTTTGTCGCCACGATGTTCTCGGTGCTGCTGACAGGCGCGCTCAACGAGGGCGCCAACCTGCTGCACAACCCTGGCAGCCTGCTGCTGGGCGTGCCGTTCGCGGCCACGCTGCTGGCCATCCTGTTCACGCACGAGATGGGTCACTACGTGGTGGGCCGGCTGCGCAAGGCGCCGGTGAGCCTGCCGTACTTCATCCCGATGCCGCCGTTCATCAGCTTCACCGGCACCATGGGCGCGGTGATCGTGCAGCGCGAGCCGATGGAAGATCGCCGCACGATCCTCGAGGTCGGTATCGCCGGGCCGCTGGCCGGGCTGGCGGTGGCGATCCCGCTCTTGCTGTTCGGCCTGTCGCGCTCGACGGTCGGGCCACCGGCGGGAGCGAGCTACGTGCAAGAGGGCAACTCGCTGCTATACGCTGCGGCGAAGTGGCTGATGTTCGGGCGCCTGCTGCCCAGCGGCGGCGTGGACGTGCAGCTCAGCCCGGTGGCCTGGGGCGCCTGGATCGGCCTGCTGATTACCATGCTCAACCTGCTGCCGATCGGCCAGCTCGACGGCGGCCACGTCGCCTACGCGCTGCTAGGCGAGCGCGCGCACTACCTGGCCTACGCGCTGATCGGCGCGTGCGTGCTGCTGGGGCTGCTGGTGTCGACCACCTGGCTGTTCTGGGCGGTGCTGGCGCTAGTTATCGGCCCGCGCCACCCCGCGCCGCTGAACGACATCTCGCGCCTCGACGCCAAGCACGTCGCGCTGGCGGTGTTCGGGCTGGTGGTGTTTGTGCTGCTGTTCATGCCCGACCCGCTCAGGATCGTCGGTTCGTAGCGGCGATAAGTAGTCTGTCAATGAAGTTTCCTCGCATTTCAGTGTCATGGTGAGCGCAGCTGCCCTCCCTCGACGGAATCGCTGCGAACCGCGTGGAGCGAGCGGAGCTTCGTTCAGCATGACATGGCATTTCTTCGCTTCGGGCGGTACAAGGAAATTTCGTTGACAGTGTAATAAGGAATATGCGCTCACCGTGTTGGCAAAGTATTTATGGTGCTCAGAAGGTGGCGCTCCGCGCCACCTTCTGAGCATAAAAGATAGAAAGTACCACGCTGCCGCAGGCAGTATCAGCCCAAGACGCGGGTTCCCGCGTCCTTTGTATCACTTGGCGACGATAAAGACCAGCTCGCCGGCGAACTCGAAGCGCTCGATCGGCCAGCCCTCGGCGGCGGCCAGGGCGCGGAAGCGCGCGTCGTAGGACGCGGCCATACCCTTGCCGCGCCCGCCCAGGCTATGGGTCGGGAACGACACCACAATCCGCGGCGCGTCGAGCGCGCGCAGCAGGTCGCGCCCTGCGTCTTTGCCGAGCTGCTCGAGCGGCGGCAGCACCTTCAGCGCCAGCGCCACGTCGGCGCTCGCCAGATTGGCGTTGGCGATGCGCAGCAGCGCCACGTCGTCATGCGGATTCAGGAAGGTCCGCAGGTAGGCCAGAAAATCGCGGATCTCGCGCCGGTCGAAGAAACTTTGTCCGCCGATCAGGTGATACCGGACCCGGGCCTGCCGGAGCGCGGTCTCCAGAGGACGCGACTGCAGGTTGGTGCGGAACAACACCGCCTGATGGCCCCAACCAATCCCGCGTCCGAGGCGGTCATATTCGATGTTCTCCACCACCGTCTTCGCCTCCTCCTCGTCGGAGGTGAA
>CALLYN010000496.1 GCA_937858455.1 uncultured Kouleothrix sp. | reverse complement strand
GCAGACGGGCTCGAGCCCCATGCGCTTGGCGGTGTGGGCCGCCAGCGCCGAGCGGGCCGGCGAGGCTCGGGCCAGCCTCGCGATCTCGCAGCCGCTCGACCTGCGCGTGATCGTGCCGCCGGTGCTGCGCGCGGGCGATGAAGTGCTGCTGGTGGCACGGCTGAGTAACTCTGGCCCCCAGCCCCACGCCGTCGAGGCTCAGCTCGATGCGCAGGGCTTCGCGCTGCAGCCAGGCGCCTCGCCGGTGCAGCAGGCGGCTGTGGCCCCTGGCGAAACACGCCAGCTCGCCTGGCGCGTGCGCGTGCTTGGCGCCGCCAACGCCAGTGGAAGCATTGCCGTGCGGATCGACGGCGCGCCATTCCAGACCATGCCGCTCGACCAGCCGATCCTGCCTGCCCCTGCCGCCGGGCCAGCCGGACACGGCCTGGCGCTGCTGCGCGAGTACCTCGACCCGCAGACTGGCCGCCCCCTCGATGTGGGCCAGCTGCGCGTGGGGCAGCTGGTGCGCGCCCGCCTGACCCTGCTGAGCACGCTGGCCGGCGCCGGGCTCGCGCTCGACGAAGCTATTCCCGCCGGGGCTGTGGTGGTGCAGGCCCCGTCCGGCCTGTTCGACCAGGTGTCGGCGGCGCCGGGCGGGCTGGCGCTGGTGAAATCCGCGCTGTCGCCCGGCATTCTGCAGTTCGAATATACGCTGCGCCTGGCCAATGCCGGCCGCTTTGGCGTGCCCGCGCCGGTTGCGCGCCTCGGCGATGCCCCGCCGGCCTATGGCACCCCGAGCGAGCTAGTCGTTGGCGAGCCGTGAGAAAGAAGCGACCCTATGGATGATATTGATCTGCCGCATCTGCGCGCGGCGATCGACCTGGCCCGCCAGGCGCGCGCCCGGGGCAACCACCCGTTTGGCGCGCTGCTGGTTGGTGCGGATGGGCGCGTGCTGCTCGAGGCCGAGAACACGGTTGCGACCGGGCGCGACATCACCGGGCATGCCGAGCTGAACCTGGTGCGGCTGGCCGCGCAGCGCCTCGACCGCGCGGCGCTGGCGGGAAGCACGCTGTATAGCAGCACCGAGCCGTGCCCAATGTGCGCGGGGGCGATCTACTGGGCTGGGATCGGCCGGGTGGTGTACGCGCTGTCCGAGCAGGGCCTGCTCGCGCTCACCGAGCACAGCCCGGCGAACGACGCGTTGCTGCTACCCTGCCGCGAGGTGTTTGCGCGCGGGCTGCGCGTAGTGGCGGTGCGCGGCCCGCTGATCGAGGAAGAAGGCCGCGCCGTGCACGAGCACTTCTGGTGAGCGGCCGGCGCCTCAGGCGCGCGCCGGCACGGTGCGATGCTGCCAGGCAACCTCGGCCACCCGGTCGGCGATCACCGACACAATCGACCGATCGAAGCCCAGGTGCTCGGCCAGAATAATTGTGCTGCGCGGGTGGCGCGCGCGCGCCGCGTCGATCAAGACCGGCAGGTCGTCGCGCACGTGGTTGCCGAGATGCAGGAAGTAGGGCACCGCGATGATATGCGTGATCCCGCGCCGGATCATCGCGGCGGCGGCGTCGGGGATGCTGGGCTGGTTTAGATCCATGAAACAGGCTGTCACCGCAACATACTGGCTGCTGGCGCGCGCCAGCCGCGCGATCACGTGGATCGGCTCGTTTGCCTGCGCGTCGGGGCTGCCGTGGGCCATGATCAGCAGGCCGGTGCGGTGGCGCGTGTGGAGCGGCTGCCAGTCGGCGCCCTCGTCGAGCGAGCGCGGCCCCACCTGGCTGGCGATCTGCGGGTTGGCAAACAGGTAGTCGGCTTCGAGCGCGCGCTTGAGCACCAGCCGCGCCAGCGCCGGGTGGTCGCCCAACGGCCGGGCCATGCGCAGCGACAGCGTCGGATGCGCCAGGCGCCCGGTCTCGATCAGGCGCTGCAGATCCTTCTGAACAAATTTCCCAGGCACCAGAAAGTACGGCTGCACGATCACATCGTGCGCGCCGTCGTGAATGCAGCGCGCCAGCGCCTCGGAAAACGTCGGCCGGCGGTAGTTCAAGAACCCGGCGGTGACGATCGGTGCGACGCCGGCCGCCTGTACGCGCTCGACCAGGCGGATCATCGCGGCGCCCGCGCCCGGCCGCAAGCTGCCGTGGCCGATCAGCAGCACTGCCCGCGCGCTGTCGGCCTCGGGCCGGCGCTGCTCGGCGGCCGAAGCGGAACGCTGGCTCATCTGTTTGAATGGGGCTCGCATGTTCTGCCGTTTCTGCCCAGGCGGCTCTCTCGATGCACGATGCGACTTGCGAAGCGCCGCCAGATCGCCCTTTTCAAACAGCCGTTTCGCCTTTCGGCGTTTCGGCTTGGCGCTGTACGGGCGCGCCATACCGCGCCCTTGTATCTTCCGGCGTATTGCTGATCAGGTGTATTGTATCACCGACCAGTAAATGATTCAATTGCTGTCTAGGAATCGTGCAAAACATAGACAGCATTGGCCGGCTGGGCCAGCGGCTCCAGCGTATCGAACCAGCGCAGCTGCTCGCGCATGCGCACAACCTCGCCCACCACCAGGGTCGCGGGCGCGGCCAGCCCGGCACGCGCGGCCGCCTCGCCGATCGTCGCCAGCGTTGCCACGACGGTCTCTTGCTCGGCGGTGCTGCCGCAGCTGATCGCGGCGGCCGGCGTATCGGCCGGGCGGCCGTGGGCGATCAGCTGCGCCGCGATCGTCGGCAGGCGGCCAAGGCCCATCAGGAACACCAGCGTGTCGACGCCCTGAGCCAGCGCATGCCAGTGTATACGTGTAGACGAGCGCTCGGGATCTTCGTGGCCGGTGATGATCGCCAGCGAAGAGGCCACGGCGCGGTGTGTGACCGGGATGCCGGCGTAGGCCGGCGCCGCCACCGCCGAGCTGACACCCGGCACAACCTCCCATGCCACGCCGGCCTCGGCCAGCGCGCTGGCCTCTTCGCCGCCCCGCCCGAACACAAACGGGTCGCCGCCTTTCAGCCGCACCACGAGCCGGCCACGCCGGGCGTGCGCGATCAGCAGCGCGTTGATCGCCGCCTGCGAGCGGTGCGGCTGCCCGGCGCGCTTGCCAGCGTCGATCAGCTCGGCGTCGGCCCGGCACTCGCGCAGCAGCTCGGGGTTCGCCAGGGCGTCGTACACTACCACATCGGCCGCGCGCAGGCGCCGCAGCCCTTTCACCGTGATCAGATCGGGGTCGCCTGGCCCTGCGCCAACAAGCGAGACAAAGCCCTGGGTCATTGCGTAACTCCTACATCATTCTGGCGCGCCACTAGCTTGCGCCGACAGCTCGCCGATCAGCGCGAGCGCGTATGCCTCGGCCGCTGCGCTGTCGCCGGCACGCAGCCGCGCCAGCAGCTCGTCGCCCGATACCAGCCGCCGCCACAGGGCCGCGCGCCG
>CALLYN010000495.1 GCA_937858455.1 uncultured Kouleothrix sp. | reverse complement strand
CGCCGGGTGGCCCCAGCCGCGCCGCGCCAGGCCGGCCAGCGCGCCCAGGCCCAGGCCCACCAGCGCGGCCAGCCCGACGATCACCGGGCCGTAGTACCAGAAGTAGCTGGTGACGCCCAGCGCGGCGTAGGCCGCGGTATACAGCGCGCTCCAGCCGATCGGAATGAGCCAGGGGCCGCGCCGGCGCAGCGCCGCCACCAGCCCCAGCGCCGCCAGGGTAAACATTGGCCGGAACTCGGCGTAGCGCCAGTAGTTATCGCGCAGCTGCGCCAGCAAGCCGGGCAGAAACAGCTCGCTGCCGGGCAGCAGGGCTTGCCGGCGCTTGGCCTCCAGCGTCGCCGGGAATGGCGCGCCGAAATACAGCTGTGCGAAGGCCAGCCAGGGCAGCAGCAGCGCCAAGTACAGCGCCAGCGCGCGCCAGGGCAGCGGCCGGCGGCGCTGCAGCAGAAACGCCGCGCCAAGCACGCCGGCGGCCAGAACGCCATCGGCGCGGATCAGCGCGGCCAGCGCCAGCAGCGCCGCCGCCGCCAGGTAGCGCTCGTGGGCGTAGGCCAGCGTGGCCCCCAGCACCAGCGCTAGGTACAGCGGCAGCTCGCTACCCAGCGTGGTGACGAGCAGCGGGAACAGTGGGTACACCAGCATGGCCGCCAGGCCGGCCAGCGGCGCGCGCCAGGCCAGGCCCAGCCGCCAGAGCGCCAGCCCGCCGAGCGCCAGGCTGAGCGCGCCCAGCGCATTGCTGAAGGTTGGAATATCGGCGCCGAACAGCCGCGCCGCCGCCAGGATCAGCGCGTACAGCGGCGTGGTTGTGCTGAGCACGCGCTCGCCGGAGTTATACACAAACCCCAGGCCGGCGGCGAGGTTTTGGGCGTAGCGGTAGGTGATGAACGGGTCGTCGTAGGCGTGGCCGCCAAACCAGCCGAGCAGCGCGGCAGAGACGATCGCGGCCCACACAATCGGCCCGTATACGCGCAGGCGCTGGAGCATGGCTGCATCTTTTCTCGAAAGGCTACCTTGATGCGGAAAGCGAGCCGGGCGAGGCACGCGCCAGGCGCGCACTATGGCTTGAGCGTAATATATATCGGCTCGAAGCGCGCCAGGAACAGGTAGTTGTCGCCGAACGCAATCGGCGTCAGCGCATTGCCATCGCGATCGACGGCGGCGATAAACCGCGACTGCGGGACGCTAATGGCCAGCGTCTGGTCGTCGATCGCCCACACCACGTGCACGCGCCGGTCGTAGCGCGCGAAAGCGTACGCTTCCACGCCCTGGCCGTAATCGACCGTGCCGGTGTACTCGGCGGTCTGCAGCAGCTCGCTCAGCACCTTGAAGGCGCGGAAGGCCTGGGTTGGCGTATCCTGCGCGTCGAGCAAGCCGGTGTTGAACCAGCCCGGGCCATTGATCGTATACCAGATCACACCTTGAACGTCGTTGGCCAGCGCACGTGTGAACGAGCGCACCAGGTACACCGCCTGCATCTGGAAAAACGCATCGGCGGGCGGCGAGCAGTAGGCCTTGTAGGGCAGGTTATCGGTGGGGCACATCAGCGCGGTTTCATTCAAAAACAGCGGCTTGCTCACGCCATACGCCGCCATGATCTCGCGCAGAAACGCGGCCTTGCCGCGCACACGGCCGCCGCGCGAGTACCACGGCGAGGCGGGCGCGTTGTCGGGGTCGACGGTCTGGTTGAGGTATGGAGTGTAGGCGTGGTATGGCACCACGTCGAAATACGGCGCCGCGCCGGCTTCCAGAATGCCCTGCAGAAACAGCTCGGGCCGGCCCTTGCCCGCCGCGGTGGTGTATGGCTCGTCGAGCAGCAGCCCGCCGATCCAGATCTGCACGGCGGGATCGGCCGCGCGCAGCACCGGCGCAACCGCCTTCAGCATCGCACCATAGCTGCGGCCGCCATAGAACCGATCGTTGATATTGCCCCAGCAGCCGAAGCCGTTGTTTGGCTGCACCAGCCGCGGGTCGATATCGATCTCGTTGCCCAGCTCCCAGTGGTGCACATTGAACTCGGGCGTGCCGTAGCGCTCGATCAGCGCGCTGATGAACGCCGCGTAGGCGCCATACTTCTCGGGGCGAATCGCGCCGCACGAGGTAGCAAACGGCTTGTTGATCGTAGCCCAGGCCGGCGAGTCGTAGATCACCACCTCGGGCGTAATGCCAAACTGCCGCACGGCGCGCAGCTCGGTCTCGAGCTGGGCCAGCACGTCCCAGTTGATCGGGCCGCCCTCGGTTGGCTGCATCAGGCGCCACGAGATCGGGCCCATGCGCGCCCAGCCGGCGCCCAGCTCAGCGGTGCGCGTTAAAATCGGCGAGCCGAGCGTCAGCGGCCGCTCGGCCTGCACCCCAAAAGGCGCCTTCCAGGGCGAGTTGCGCGTGAACACCGGCACGTACACGCGATGCAGCGGCGTCGCCGCGGCGAGGGCCGGCGCCAGGGCGCGCGCCAGCGCGGCAGGTGGGGCGGCTGGCGCAAAGCAGCCCACGCCCAGAGCTATCAGCAGAAGGGCAAGCAAGCCAGCGCGGCGGGCAGGTGTTGGTCGATTCATGTCCTCAGTCCTAGTGCGATCCAAACGCGCCTGGCGGCTCTGCGCCCACTCGTGCGCGCGGTACGCGGCCGGGGCGTATCGCGCGGGGCGCGGGGCACAATCGGGGGCGGCAAGAGGCCCTGCCCGCGCCACATCTTGAAGAAGCGTAGCTGCTGCCAATCAACGCACTGGCGGGAGCGTCTGATAGAACCACCAGATTGTCTGGATCGAAACCCCATTCAGGATGATCAATCCCACGATCAGCCCAAAAGTTACGCTGGTGCGCCAGCGCGCGCCCCACAGCGCGCGCCAGCCGCCCACCAGCGCCAGCAGCGAGACAATGATCGCCGGGTAGGTGTAGCGCGCCGCCGGCACGACATACAGCTCGCCCAGTAGCGGCAGCGGGCGCAGCAGGGTGTTGGCCCAGATCAGCAGCCCGACGAGCAGCAGAAACAGCGCGGCCGGGCGCAGCGCCAGGCCGGCCGAGCGCCGCGAAAGCAGCCAGCGCAGGCCGCCCAGCAGCGCCAGCAGCGCAAGGTAGCGCGAAAGGTACAGCCAGATCGGGTCGCGCAGGCGCACATTGCTCCAGGCGAACGACTGCACGAAGCTGTCGGTGGCGGGCAGCAGCATGGCGCTGAAGAAGATCGGCGCGACGCGCCACACGTCGAACAGCGCGGCGATCGACTGAGCCGGCGAGCGGTGGATATAGCGCACCAGCAGGCGGTCGACGACGGCGCGCAGCCGCGGCCAGCCCGCGTCGGCCGAGGGATTGCGCAGAAGGTTGGCGAAGCTGCGGCCGGCCCATATGCCAGCCGTGGCGCGGCTGTCGTCGAAGCGCGGCGCCTGGTCGAGCGGGAAGGCGCCCTCGGCCAGCACCATGCCATCGGCAAACATGCGTGTAGCCGCTGCGCCGGCCGGGGTGTGCAGGCTGATCTGGTAGTGCAGGTACATGGTCTGCGGCGGCAGATCCAGCGTCAGCGCCACAAACGTCGGCACGGTGGAGATAGCGACCTGGCGCTGCTGCAGCGCGGCCCACGGTGTAGACGGCGTCTTGTAGGCCACGCCGAGGTACGCGGTTGCGTCGGGGGTATCGGCCCATACCCACGCGCCCACGGTGACCGGCTGGCCGCCCAGGCGCTGCAGGCTCACCCCCGCCAGCGGGCTCAGCAGCATCTGGTTGGCGCCACCGGCCGGCACCATCAGCTGGAGTGCGTGCTGGCCCAACGGCGCCTGCGGCGTGGTGGCGCGGGTAGCTTCGGCCTGAACGGCCTGGGGGTTGCCGCGGTACCAGTAGGCCGCGTCGCCCCAGCCAAACAGCAGCGGCAGGGCGAGCGCCAGCGCGGTGGCCACGCCGACCACCAGCCAGCGCCAGCGCCAGCCGCGCTGGGTCCAAAAAGCCACCAGGCAGGCCAGCGGCGCCAGCGCCAGCGCCAGCGCGGCGGTGTTTTTTGTAGCCACCGCCAGCAGCGCCGTGCCGAACACCCAGGCAACGCGCCGCCAGCCCAAGCCCTGGCGGATAGTGCGCACCGCGCCCCACAGAAACAGCGAGAACACCGCCACCGCGCCGACATCGTTGTTCACCGCAGTCATCAGGTCGGCGAATGGCGGCAGCAGCGCGATCGCCAGCGGCACGGCCCAGCGCAGATCGTGGCCGGGGGGCGTCAGCTCGCGCAGCGTGCCTGCGGCAAAGGCAACCGTCAGCACAAACAGCAGCAGCGAGACGCCGCGCGCCAGGTAGAGCTGGCTTTCGAGGTCGAGGTGGCGCGCCAGCCGCAGCGGCAGGCTCACCAGCAGGTAGTAGCCGGGCGGGTGGCCCAGCTCGGTCACGCCCACGTCGATCGGGCCGGTATCGGTGAGCAAGCGCGGCTGCTCGAGGTTCCAGTAGAAGCGCCGCGCCAGCATGGACGCCGCCAGGTCGCGGCGCATGGCCTGATCTTCGTCGCCGGCGTGGGGCAGGCCCGGGCGGTTGGCGATCAGCCAGGCGTACTCGAAATGCGTCGGCTCGTCGTAGTGCTGCCAGGGCGGCAGCAGGCACAGGTAAAGCGCGCCCTGGCACAGCGCGATCAGCAGCACCAGGGCTAGCCTGGCACGCTCGCTGGCCAGGCGGCCGAGCGGCAAAGCGGCCAAGCCAGCCCCGCGCGCCGCAGGCAGCGGCGAGGCGATCGACGAGTGACGCGCCACGCTAGAACGCCCCTTGCCCGCTGAGCACCACCAGCAGCGTACGCAGCAGAATACGCATGTCGAGCAGCAGCGAGTAGTTCTGGATGTAGTAGAGGTCGTCGGCGGTGCAAAGGTGCTGGTGCTCGAAGCCGCGGCGGTTGATCTGCCACCAGCCGGTCATGCCCTGGGGAACGGTGAAACGGCTCCACTGCCATGGCTCGTACTCTTCGCGCACGACCATTGGCAGCTCGGGGCGCGGGCCTACCAGGCTCATATCGCCGCGCAGCACATTCATCAGCTGCGGCAGCTCGTCGAGGCTGGTGCGGCGCAGCCAGCGGCCCACCCTGGTGATACGCGGATCGTCGGCAAACTTGAAGTGCAGCTTGCCGTCGGCGCTGCGGAAGGCCACCTCCTCCCAGCGCTGGTCGGCGTCTTGCACCATGGTGCGAAACTTATACATCTGGAACAGGCGGCCATTCTCGCCCACGCGCTCGGCGCGGTACAGCGCCGGGCCGGGCGAGTCGCGGCGGATGAGCCAGGCGATCAGCAGCAGAAACGGCGACAGCAGCAGCAGCAGCAGCGCGCTGAGCGCGATATCGAACAGCCGCTTCATGATCCGCGCTTTGTCGCTGATCGCCGGCACGCGCAGCCCGACGATCGGCAGGCCCTCGATGTAGTTCACGCTGGCGCGCATCACCGCGAAGTCGAGGAAATCGGGCACCAGGCGGATGTGCACCGGCTTGGTTTGCAGCTGGCGCACCAGCAGCACCGTCTGCGGATGGGCCTCAAGCGGCAGCGTGATGATGATCTCGTCGATGGCGTAGTGCTCGATCACGCTATCGGCATCGTCGAGCGTGCCGAGCACGGGCCAGCGCTCGAGATCGTGGCCAACCATGGCCGGCTCGGTGCCCAGAAAGCCCACCACCGGCGCGGCGCCATTCCACTGGCGCATCAGCGCCTGGGCCAGCCGCAGGCCATTGCGGCCGGTGCCGGCGATCAGAATGCGGCTATGCGCTTGGCCGCGCCCGCCGCGATGCCGCACAATCAGCCGCATGGCGCCGTAAAACAGCAGCAGCGCGGCCAGATCGAGCAGCACGAAATACACAAAATACAGGCGCGAGATCTGGCGAAACGAAAGGAACAGCGCGCCGGCGAAGGTGAGCGATGCCAGCAGCACCGCGGCCACCAGCCGCCACAGCCCGTCGATCAGCTGGCCATCGCGCACCAGCCGCGGCGTCGAGAAAATAAACTGCATCGCGAACCAGATCAGCGCGACCAGCGGGTAGAGCACCACCGGGATGTAGTTCGCGCCCGGCTCGAGCGGCACCCAGATCGAAAAGCGCTCGCGCAGCGCCATAGCGACGACGAGCATCAGCTCGGTGATCAGGATGCTGCCAAACATCACAAATACGTCAAGGTTAGTTGTTGTTCGTGGTTTCATTCTGGCTCCGCTGTTCAGCCCGGCGCGGCAGCGGCGCAAGCGTCGTTGCGCTGGCCCCGCCCGGCATTCACACGCTCAGTGCGGCCGGCTCGGGCGCTGCGTGCGAGTGCGGCCGCGGCGCGGCAACCGACTCGTACAGCCGGGCCATTGCGCCAAGCATGCGCTCGGACGTGCCATGTTCAGCGTAGTAGCGTTGCCCGGCGCGCGCCAGCAGCGCCCGGCGCCTGGGCATCTGGGCCAGCCGCAGCGTCGCGGCGGCGAAAGGCTCGGCGTGGCG
>CALLYN010000494.1 GCA_937858455.1 uncultured Kouleothrix sp. | reverse complement strand
CGCCGTAGGCCGCCAGCAGCCGCAGGCCCGTGCCCTCCTGCACCGCCACCGCGCCGTGGCGCAGCCCAAGCGTGCGGCAGATCGCCGTAAGCGCGGCCTGGAGCTGGCCCGCCAGGTCGCCGCGCTGGTTCCAGTCGTCGCTCAGCTCGCGCAGCAGGCGCGCGTAGTCGAACTCGCGGTGGAAAAAGCGCCGGTCGATCAGCGCGCCGGCCCAGTCGCGCAGCGGCCCGAACACCGCGATCAGGCCGATCAGCGTAAAGATCGTCACCAGCGGGATCTGCAGGCGCGGCTGGATCACCTGGCTGGCGAACGGCTCGGCCAGCAGCAGCAGAGCGACGTACAGCGCCGTCAGCAGGCCGCCGAGCAGCGAGCGATAGAAGGTGCGCTGCACCACGCGGGCCGGCAGCAGCGAGCGGTAGGCCAGCACCGCGTAGGCCAGCAGCGCCAGCGCCGCGTCCATCAGCAGGTGGCCAAACGAGGGGGCAAAGCCGAGGTTGCGCGCGACGGTAGCCCACAGCGCGCCCACAACGCCCACCACCGCCGATAGCGCGAACAGCGCGCGGCGACGGCGCTCGAGGTCGTCGTCGACGGCGCGGCGATAGCTCAGCCACATCAGCGCCAGCGCGGCCAGCATCGGCAGCGCGCGCTGCGCCGTCCACGGCACCACCCAGCCGCTCGGGAAGCGCAGGCCGCCATTGGGCGCCGTGCGCATAGGGCCGGCCAGCGCGTAGGCGGCCATGGCCAGGCCAACCGCGTAGAACAGCGCCAGCAGCAGCTTCTGCCACCGCGGCGGCGGGCCATCGGCCACCAGCACCAGGATGAAGTGGAAGAACACCGGCGGCAGCAGCACCGTCTCGATCACCTGCGCCAGCTCAAAGGCCTGGCGCGCGAGCGGCGAGCGGCTCAGCGCCGGCAGGAACACCGCCAGGCCATACAGCGTCAGGTGCAGGCACAGCCAGGCAAACGCCTGGGCCGGCCGGTCGCGCGGCGCGCGCACCAGCAAGCTCAGGCCGAGCCAGCAGGCCAGCACAGCCATGAGAAATGCGGGCAGCGCCGGAAACAGCGTCGTTAGAGCAGTCTGCGACATACGCCTCTGCGCGGGCAATATGGCAATACCATCGCTGGCAGTATAGCATTTTTTACCGGCCGCGTTGTGCGCGGGTATCGCCGAATCGGGCGATCTTTGGTATGATGCAATAGCAGCGTATCCAACTGCGGTGCTCGGGCGATAGTAACAGTAACGACGCTCATCCAGCGCAGAGCCATGGCTGCCAGTCGCGATCCCGTGCCGCTCGCCCGCCCTGGAGTTTTTATTGATGCCCTGGCAATATACTGCCTACGCAATTCCACTGCTTGTCGCAACAGCGATCTCGCTGGTGCTGGCCTGGTTTGCCTGGCGCCGCCGCGGCGCGCCGGGCGCGCTGTTCTTCATGGCCATGATGGTCGCGGTGGCGACGTGGTCGCTGGGCTACGCGCTCGAGCTTAGCAGCACCCGGCTGGCGCTGATACTGCTGTGGGCCAAGATCGAATATATCGGCATCGTCGTCGGGCCTCTCAGCGCGCTGCTGCTGGCGCTGGTGCACACCGGCCACACGCGCTGGCTGGCGCGCCGCCGCCTGCTGCTGCTGGCGGCCATCCCGGCCACAACCCTGGCGCTGGTATGGACGAACGAGCTGCACGGGCTGATCTGGCGCCGCACCAGCCTGGCGTTCCACGGCTCGCTGACCATGATCGATATTCAGTACGGCGATTGGTTTCTGGTTCACGCGCTGTACTCGTACTGTATGCTGATGACCGGGATCGGGCTGCTGTTCCAGGCATTTCTGCGGGCGAAACGGCCGTACCGCGGCCAGGCCGCCGTGCTGGTGCTCGGCTGCGCGCTGCCATTGATCGGCAATGCGCTGTACCTCGCGCGCGTGCTGCCATTCCCCCAGCTCGACCTCACGCCGTTCGCGTTTACGCTGGCCGGCGTGCTGTGGGCCTGGGGCATGTTCCGGCTGCGGCTGCTCGACATTGTGCCGGTAGCGCGCGACACGGTGATCGAGAGCATGACCGACGTGGTGATCGTGCTCGACGCGAATAGCCGGATCGTCGACCTCAACCCGGCCGCCCGGCAGCTGATCAACCGCCCCGCCGCCGAGCTGATCGGCAGCACCGCATCCGACGTGCTGCCCGACTGGCCGGCGCTCAGCGCCAACCCCGAGCAGGCCAGCGCCGCGCAGATGGTGATCGACGGCCCGCAGCGGCGCTACTACGACCTGAGCGTCTCGCCGGTGTATGGCCGCCAGCACAGCCTGCTCGGCCGGCTGGTAGTGCTGCGCGATGTCACAGCCTACAAGCGGCTCGAGCAGGAGCTTTACCAGGCCAAAGAGAGCGCCGAGGCCGCCAGCCGGGCCAAGAGCACGTTCCTGGCGAACATGAGCCACGAGCTGCGCACGCCGCTCACGGCTATTCTGGGCTACAGCGAGCTGCTGCAGATGCAGTACCAGAACACCGGCGGCGACATGGGCGCCGACATCGCGCGCATCCAGGCCGCCGGCACGCACCTGCTGGCGCTGATCAGCGATATTCTCGATCTCTCGAAGATCGAGGCCGGCCGGCTCGACCTGTACCTCGAAACCTTCGAGATCACCAACCTGATCGAGCGGGTGTCGAATACGGTGCAGCCGCTGATCGAGCGCAACGCCAATACGCTCGCGGTGTGCTGCCCGGCCGACATCGGCGCCATGCACGCCGACGTGACGCGCATGCAGCAGATCCTGTTCAACCTGCTCAGCAACGCCGCCAAGTTCACCGACCACGGCCGGATCACGCTGACAGCCCAGCGCGTCGGCGAGCTTGGGCACGAGTGGCTGGTGTTCGAGGTGGCCGACACCGGCATCGGCATGACGCCGGAGCAGCTTCAGAACCTATTCAAGGACTTCATCCAGGCCGACCCCTCGACATCGCGCAAGTATGGCGGCACCGGGCTGGGCCTGGCGCTCAGCGGTCGCTTCTGCCGGCTCATGGGCGGCACCATCAATGTCACCAGCCAGGAAGGCAGCGGCTCGGTCTTCACGGTGCGCCTGCCCGCGCTGGTGCAGCGCCCGGTTGCCGAGCCGCTCATGGCCCACGCCGACGGCCACCTGTTCATGTAAGCCGCTCGGCGGGGCGTGTGCATCTTGATCGCCGTGCTATAATACGGCGGAATGAAGCGCGAACACGGGCCGGGAACCATGACAGCGACGCTCACGAACCGCGAGATCGCCGACGTCTTCTACGCCATCGCCGACACAATGGAAGTGCTGGGCGAGGATGTGTTTCGCACCCGCGCCTACCGCCGCGCCGGCGACGCGATCCTCGACCTGGCCGCGCCGCTGGCGCTGCTGCGCGAGCGCGGCGACCTGACCGGCATCCCCGGCATTGGCAAGGCGATCGCCGACAAGATCGGCGAGCTGCTCGACACCGGCCGGCTCGAGTTCTACGAGAAGCTGCGCGCCAAGGTGCCGGCCGGCGTGCTCGAGCTGCTGCGAGTGCCGAATGTCGGCCCGCGCACCGCCGGGCGGCTGTACGCCGAGCTGGGCATCGCCAGCATCGCCGACCTGAAGGCCGCCGCTGAGGGCGGCAAGCTCAACGGCGTGAAGGGCTTCGGGCCGAAGACGGTGGCCGCGCTGCTGCGCGACATCGACGCGGCCGCCACGCGCGACCGCCGCACGCTGCTGAGCGAGGCGCTGCGCGCCGCCGAAAGCCT
>CALLYN010000493.1 GCA_937858455.1 uncultured Kouleothrix sp. | reverse complement strand
CCAGCAGCGTGCCGGCCAGCCATGCGCCAGCCGCCGCCAGGGTGGCTGCGTCGGGGGCCAGCAGCGGCTGGCCGCGCAGCGCTTGCCACGTCACCAGCGCCATCAGCCCTAGGTAGCTCAGGCCGGCGATCAGCACCAGCGCCAGCCGCCGGCGGTCGCTCAGGCGCAGGGGCCAGCCGCGCGCCAGCAGCAGGCCGATGATCGGCAGCACCTGGAGCGCGTGCAGGCCGATGAAATGGCCGATCCGCAGGTCGCCGCCGATCGTGCTCCAGCCGGTGATCGGCATGCCCGGGCCGCCGTCGGCCACGCCGACGCTGTGCGCGCCGATGATCGGCAGCCCCTGGCCGGCCTTTGCCGCCGCGAGCTGCGCCGCAGTTGGCATGGTCATCAGCGCGCCCAGCGCGGCGCCCACCAGCGTGAGCAGCAGGCCCAGCCGCAGCGACCACGCGAAGGCCCGGTCGGGTAGGCGCTGGAACAGCAGCAGGATCGCGGCGACCAGGTTCATCAGCCAGATCACCAGCACAAACGAGCCCATGAAGTTAAACATCACGCCGTCGAAGGCCGTGCTGAAGTTGAAGTGGCTGGTGGTGCCGCGCAGCACCTGCGTGATGATCACCACCGTCTCGATAAAGAACGCCAGCAGCGAGACATACGACACCAGGCCGATCCAGAAGCGCCGGCCCTGCACAAACGACAGGATCCACAGCAGCGTGAACGAGTACATCGCGATCGAGATCGAGAACTTCAGCGGCTTGAGCCAGGCCGGCGCGCCGGCGATCACGCGCGGGTCGAAGAGCACCCCGGCGATGCTGGCGATCAGCGAGATTAGCATCAGCACGCCCAGCAGCGTGAGCGCGCGGTTGGCGGCATAGGCGCGGCGCAGCGCCGCGATCGGGTTGCGCAGCCCGCCGGCGCGCGGCAGCTGCGTGGCGATCGGTTGAGCGGATGGTCGTAGCATTGGGTTCCTCACTTGCCGTATATGTGGTCGGTTGCTGGGGCTATGGTAGCGCGCGCGGCCGCCGGGGGCATCGGCTTTCGAGGCTATCTTGCGCGGGCGGATGGACGAGCGGCGCGCTAGTTATTTCGGACTATGGCAGAGCGGAGAGCGGTGGAGCGGAGAGCGAGGGGGCGGTACGGGTGTGACGATACATGTCGCACGTATGTGCTATGCTGGTGGCACACCACTCGCCCGGCAAACAAGCGTTTTAGCGCATACTGATGGGGGAAACGAGTATGGCGTACCGAGGAATGACCGAGGAAGAGATTGCGGCGTTTGTGCACGAGTTCCGCGCGTTTCAGCTGTGGCGCGAGTTTGTGAGCTACGCCCGCGACATCTACGGCGCCGCGGCCGAGCGCGTCGAGGTGACGACAGCAGCCGAGCGGAATGTTGGCTGCAGCTACCTGGTGATCGACCTGATCGGCGTCTACGACGCGCGCCGCCGCCCGCTCGAGCCCGACTTTACCACCGCGTGGTGGCAGGCGATGTTTCGCGAGTGCTTCCCCGACGATGAGCTGTGCGACGAGGACGCGCACGAAGATTGGATCGAGGCCATGATCGGCGAGCGCCGCGCCGGGCTGGTGGTGCCCGCCGGCGGCTTCGACGTGTTTCTGGCCAGCCGGCCGCCGCGCCGCCGCTTCACCGCGCTGTTTGTCGATGAGCTGCCGGCGCTGAGCGCCGTGCCGCCCTTCG
>CALLYN010000492.1 GCA_937858455.1 uncultured Kouleothrix sp. | reverse complement strand
CTCCCCGCCACCCTGATCGGCGCGGCGCTCGGCTGGGCGGAGCACGCCCGTCGCAGCGACGACACGGGCCGCCGGCGCTGGATAGCACTCACGCCACTGCTCTTCGTGCTCGCGCCGGCGCTGGCGCAGCCCGAGTTCGTGGCGCAGCTGCGGGCTGGGCTGGGCACTGGAGCGATCGCGACCGCGCTGATCGGGATGCTGGGCGGCTATGCGATCGCCGGGCGGGGCCGCGCTGGGCCATCCTCCTCGCCCACATCCTGATGGCGGCGCTGATCGCCGCGACGGTCGGCGGCGCCTTCCTCGCCGCCGCCGAGCCGCGTCAGGCCGCGACGGCGCCGTCGGGCGCCTACGTGGCGCTGACCTTCCTGGCCTTCTCCAGCCTGCTGGCCTGGGCCTGCGCCATACCCCACTTGCCCGCACCGCAGACCGGAACGACGAACGATCGCCGGCAGTAGCCGGGGGAGCACCCTATGGATACATCGCTCACCGCCGACCAAGCGCGTCAAGGAACGCGGCTACCCGCGCTGCGCGCGGTCATCGTCACCGGGCTGGTCGGCAACGTGGTCGCCTTCACCGTGCTGCAGGCGCTCGTCCTGCGTACGCTCATCCCCGAGCTAGCGATCATCCTGGTGCTGACGCTCATCATCGCCGGGGTGTGCGCCACGCGCTGGCGCTGGGCGCCGCACCTCGTGGTGCTCTGGGCGGTGCTATCGGTCATTCCGGGCCTGGAGCCCTACTGGTACGACCTGACCCACCCGGCCGAGACCGGCACGTTTATCGGAGATCTCACCGGCCTGGCCCTGCTGCTTGTCGCAGTCGTAGCGAGCCTCGCCGCGATCCGCGCTGGCGCGCCGGCCGTCGCTGCCGGGCATACGCCCGGCTGGCTCAGGGGCTTCCTGTTCGGCACAGCGACCTTTGTGCTCGGCGCGAGCCTGGTGGCGACTATTCCCACGCCGAACGCCGGCGTGAGCGCCGAGGCGCTGGCGCGGCTGCCGGCGCTGGTCGCCGGGCGCAACACCTTCGACCAGGCCGATCTGCGCGCCAGGGTCGGCGAGACGATTGCGCTGCGGCTGGAGAACACCGACACCATGGTTCACTCGTTCGACATCGACGCCTTCGATGTCCACGTGTCGCTACCGACCGGCACACCGGCGCTGGCGATCTTTACGGCGACAACACCCGGCAGCTACACCTTCTACTGCCGTATTCCCGGCCACGCCGAGGCCGGCATGGTCGGCACGCTGATCGTCGAGCCATAGCACGATGCGGCGGAGCCGGTGGCATCCGGCAGCGGGCCGTACACTGGTAGCGGTTGTATAATAGACGTCACCGCCTGTGGTTGAGCAGCCTGTTAGGCCGCCGGAAACCGGAGACACGCCATGCGCTCGCTACAACTCAAGGCTCTGGTCACGCTTGTCGTCATTGAGGCTCTGATTTCAACCATCGGCGTCTTGCCGACGCTCCAATATGCTCTCACCCACAAAAGCTTGCCCACGATTGCCGGCGGCATCAAGGCGCTGAGCGGCCCGTTCGAGGCACTCGGTATGGAAGCGTTCATCGTCGCCGGGCTCATCTTCGTTGCCATCAGCGCGCTGAAGTTCCTCACCACCCACTGGCTCTGGAGTTTACGCCTAGACGGCGCTATCCTCCAGCTCATTCTGCTGGGAGTGAGCACCATCTTCTGGTACGGTTTCGCGCTTCCTTATGGGCTGCTTCTCGGCATCCCGCAAGCCATCCTGATCGTGTTGGCCTGGAGTTGCTTCAAGTAGCGAAGGTTGGCAAAGGACGTAACGCATGGCGTGTGACGCATGCGAGCGATGAACGAAGCGAGCCGGCGATGACACCGCAACCGACGACATCGAACCTGGCGGCCTGGGCAGACCGACCGGATCAGGGCGCTCGCCGCCTGCTCGGTCGCTGGTTGCTCGCGGCCCGCATCGGGTGGGTAAGCCTGGCCGGGCTCGCCATCGTCGTCCTGGCCGTCGCCCTGCCAGTCTTCTTTCAGGCGGTGCGCGTTGTTCGCACACCCGAGGCGGCCGTGCCGGGGCAGCTTGCCCCCGCCGATATCGTGCTACTCCAGCAATGGGGCGTATCGCTCGATGCCTACGCTGCCTACCAGACCGGCCTGATCGCCGTGTTTGCGCTGGTCTTTCTCGTCGCCGGGGCGCTGCTCTTCTGGCGCCGATCGGATGACCGGGTCGCCCTGCTCGTCTCGCTCTGGATGGTGCTGCTCGGCGTGACCGGCAACCCGCTGCTCGACCCGCTGCTGCGCGACTATCCCGCCTGGCAGACGCCGGTTCGGTTGCTGCAGGGCACGGCCATCGGCTGCTTCCCGATCTTCACCTACCTGTTCCCGGATGGCCGCTTCGTCCCGCGCTGGACGCGCATCCTGGCAATCACCTGGATTCTCTGGATCGTGGTCGGGCCGTTCACGCCCTTCACGGTCGGGGACTTCACTGGTGCCTCAGCGCTCTGGTTTGCGGTGCTGATCCCCGTGTCGATGGGCGTCGGGCTGGCCGCCCAGGCCTATCGCTACCGCCGGATCTCCAGCCATGACGAGCGGCTGCAGGCCCGCTGGGTGCTGTTCGGCTTCGGCGTCGTCGCGCTGGGCTTTCTGCTCTACGGCGCGCTGCCGCTGCTTGTCCCTGCGCTGCGCGAGCCGACCCTGGCTCGGGTGCTGTTCCTCAACTTCAGCGAGACGGTGCTGCTGGTGATCCCCTGGTTCGTGCTGCTGGCCTGCGTCGGCATCGCCATCCTGCGCTACCGGCTGTACGATATCGATCTGGTCATCAACCGGACGCTGGTCTATGGCTCGCTCAGCGCCGGGGTCATCGGGCTGTACGTGCTGGTGGTCGGCGGGCTCGGCACGCTCTTCCAGTCGAGCGGTAACCTCGCCCTCGCGCTGCTGGCCACCGGGCTCGCGGCGCTGCTGGCCCAGCCGCTGCGGGCGAGTCTGCAGCGGCGCGTAAACCAGCTGATGTACGGCGAGCGGGATGACCCGTACGTGGTGCTCTCGCGCCTGAGCCAGCAACTGAAGACCACCCTCGCACCTGATACGGTGCTCCCTGGCATCGCTGCGACGGTGGCGCAGGCGCTGAAGCTGCCATATGTTGCGCTCGCCGTCCAGCGCGGCGAGCGGCTGGAGGTGGTGGCATCCGCCGGGGAGCCGGCCGGCGATCCGATGGCGCTGCCGCTGGTCTACCAGGCAGAGGGGATCGGGCAGCTGCTGGTCGCGCCCCGTGCGCCCGGCGAGGCCTTCACAGCGGCGGAGCGCCAGCTGCTGGAAGATATCGCCCTGCAGGCCGGGGCCGCCCTCCACGCCATCCGACTCACGGCCGACCTCCAGCGCTCGCGCGAGCAGCTCGTCGCGGCGCGCGAGGAGGAGCGCCGCCGCCTGCGGCGCGACCTGCACGACGGGCTTGGCCCGCAGCTGGCGAGCTTGACGCTGACCATCGCGGCGGCGCGCGAGCTGCTCCGCCGCGACCCGCAGGCGGCCGATCAGCTGCTCGGCGAGCTGACCAACCACGCGCAGGCCGCAATCGCCGACATCCGGCGGATCGTCTACGACTTGCGCCCGCCGGCCCTCGACGACCTGGGGCTGCTGCTGGCGCTGCGCGAGCAGGCGGCGGCGTATCAGCAAGCCGGTCTGCAGATCATCATCGATACGCCGGAGCGGCTGCCGACGCTCCCGGCTGCGGTCGAGGTCGCGGCCTACCGCATCGTGCAGGAGGCCATCACCAATGTCGTGCACCACGCGAATGCGCAGCGCTGTGTCGTCCGCTTGCGCATCGATCATGGTTTCTCGGTCGAGATCCAGGACGATGGCCGTGGCCTGCCGGCGACGCGGCGAAGCGGCGTTGGGCTTACCTCGATCCGCGAGCGAACCACCGAGCTAGGCGGGACACTGAGGATCGAATCGACGGCAGGCGAAGGAACGCACGTGCGCGTCTGGTTGCCGCTGACGAAGGAGCACCAATGACACCGATCCGCATTCTGATCGCCGATGACCACCCGGTGTTTCGCTTCGGGCTGCGCGCACTACTCAATGCGATGCCCGACACCGAGGTGGTCGGCGACGCGACGACCGGGGAGGCGGCGATCGCCCTCGCGGCGGAAGCCAGGCCCGATGTGGTGCTGATGGACATCGCTATGCCGGGGATCGGCGGCATCGAGGCGGCGCGCCGGATCTGCGCTGCCCAGCCGGAGGTGCGCGTGCTGATGGTGACGATGCTCGAAGATGACTCGGTCTTCGCGGCGCTGCGCGCCGGCGCCCGCGGCTATGTCGTCAAGGGCACCGAGCCGGCCGAGGTGTTGCGCGCCATCCGCGCCGTTGCCGATGGTGAGGCGATCTTCAGCCCCAGCATCGCCGAGCGGATGCTGCACTACTTCGCCGCGCAGCCGGCTGCGCCGTACGAGACGGCGCAGGTGAGCCACGATCTGGCTTTCGCGGCATTGACCGAGCGGGAGCGCGAGGTGCTTGAACTGATCGCCGGCGGGCTGACGAACAGCGCGATCGCCGAGCGGCTGGTGATCAGCCCGAAGACCGTGCGCAACTACATCACCGAGATCTTCAGCAAGCTCCAGGTGGCCGACCGCGCCCAGGCGATTATTCGCGCGCGGGATGCCGGGCTGGGCGGCGGGGCGCCACGGTGACGGCGCGGCCTAGCTCGTTCGCGATGGAGAAGCCGTGGTGCTGGGAGCGCCACCGCCGCTGCGCCGCACCCTTCGGAGGTCGTATGATGCGCGTCTCGCTGCAATTCCGGCTCGCCGCGCTGCTGCTGTGGCTCAGCGGAGCAGGCTTTGGCCTGCCGTGCATCCAGGCGATTGCCAACCTGCTCACCGGCCGCGATATCCCATACGTCATGGGATTTCCGGCGTATGGTCGCGGCCCATTCGAGCGCTACGGCCTGCCGACAACTGTGCCGCTGCTGGTGGGTTTCCTTGTGGTATGCCTGCTGGAATGCCTGGCGGGCAGGCTGGTCTGGCGCGGCATGCGGCGCGGCGCCATCCTGGCCCTGCTCCTCCTGCCGGCAGGCGCGGTGTACTGGTGGGGCTTCGCGCTCCCGTTCGGGCCGATCTTCGCCCTTGTACGCACGCTCCTGATCGTGCAGCGGTGGAACAGCCTTACGTAATACCTCAGAAGGCGGATAGATTGCGTCAATGCCAGTACGCGGTGCAGTGCGTTTATCTGCGGAGCACGAGCAAGACGCCGATCAGCACAGGCGGCAAGTAGGCGATCGATCATACTGCCGCAGCATCGCCTCCGTTTATCGAGCGCGCGTCTGCCGGGCCCGGGGGTATGGGTATGATCCGGTGTACCCGAGCAACTGGCCAATTGGAGCCAATGCGCCAAAGAGCAGCGTCTGCACCAGGCGCGGCGGGCGCGCCAGAATGATCTCGTTGCGATAGGTGCGCATCACCAGCGCCATCTGGAAGAGGTTCGGCAAGCCGGTCTTCGGGCTGACCTTGCCGTCCTGGGCGAGGCCGAAGAACGTCTCGAAGAAGCTCTCGATTCTGAGCGCCGGCCGCAGATCCACCAGACAGTGCAGCTCCTCATCGCCGGCGTTCCACCACACATGCGGCGCGCCCTTGGGAACCACGACGCTCTCTCCTGGGCCGCTGGCGAACTCTCGGCCCGCCACGCGGCCGCGCAGCGTCCCGGCGATGATCTCGAAGCGCTCCTCCTGGAGCGGGTGGATATGCTCGGCGGCGACGAAAGCCCCCGGCTGTAGATACAGATCCGCTTGAAACAGCTCACCGCCAGTGTCGCGTGCCGTCTTGCGAATAATGATCTTCTCTCGTGTCACGGGATGTTCGAGCACGTCACCTGGTGTAACCATCGGATCACCTCCTTGCGTATGCTGGCTCGAGAGGACACCCCTCCCGCAGACCGCCAGCCTGTTCGGTAATACCTGACCCATCCTCTTGTGTGAGATAGCAACCGGCTGTATAGTGTGATCTATCCGTGATAGACAGAAAGGACGCGGTGCGCATTTTTGCCTTCGGCAGAGCGGTACTTTTTCATGGATGGTGCTGAGATGTTGGCGC
>CALLYN010000491.1 GCA_937858455.1 uncultured Kouleothrix sp. | reverse complement strand
TGCCGGCGCCGGCGAACTCGAGCACGAGCTTGTGCGCCGAGCCGTGGATGGCGCCGATCTGTGTTTCGATATCGGCTTCAATCATGGCCGTATCGTACCATATGTAGGGTGTTTCTGGCGCGGAGATCGTGCAGCCAAGCGCGGCTGCGCGTATCCGGTAGTTGACAATTCTCATCAATAATATATAGTATTAGCTATCTGAAAAGGCAGGGCTAGCGTTCGAACAAGGAGCGATTGTGGCATACGCAAAGCAGTGGACTGCACTCCCGGTTCTCGAACTCACGCGGCTCGACGGCGAGCCGGCCGAGCGCGCAGCGTTTCTGGAAGAGCTGCGGGCCACAGCCTACGAGCTGGGGTTTTTCTACGTCACAGGCCACGGGGTTGACCCCGAGCTGACGCGCGAGGTGCTCGCGCAGGCACGGCGCTTCTTCGCACTGCCCGAAGCCGACAAGCTGGCAATCGAGATGGTCAACTCGCCGCACTTCCGCGGCTACAACCGCAAGGGGATGGAGTATACTCGCGGCCAGCGCGACTGGCGCGAGCAGCTCGACATTGGCGCCGAGCGGCCTGCGCTCCCGCCCGACCCGACCGCGCCGGCGTGGGCGCGCCTCCAGGGGCCGAACCAGTGGCCTGCCGCGCTGCCCGAGCTGCGCGACACTATTCTGCGCTACCAGGCCGCCACCACCGAGCTGGCGATCCGGCTGGTTCGCGCCTTTGCGGCCGCGCTTGGGCAGGACGAAGCGGTGTTCGAGGGGATCTATACGCCGGCGCCGAATCAGCTGCTTAAGATCATCCGCTACCCTGGCCGCGATGCCACCGAGGGCGACCAGGGCGTAGGGGCGCACAAGGATGGCGGCTTCGTGACCGTGCTGCTCCAGGACGTGCAGGAGGGCCTGCAGGTTGAGTACGACGGCGCCTGGATCAGCGCGCCGCCGATTCCCGGCACATTCGTGATCAATGTCGGCGAGGTGCTTGAAATGGCCTCGAACGGCTACCTGCGCGCAAATGTGCACCGCGTGGTTACGCCGCCGGCCGACACCGATCGCCTGTCGGTGGCCTCGTTCTTTAGCGCAAGACTTGACGCGACCGTGCCGCTGCTCAAGCTCCCGCCGGAGCTGGCGAGCGCCGGCCGCAACGTGACGCAAGATCCGCTCAATCCCATGTTCCGCGAGATCGGCAAAAACTTCCTCAAGAGCCGGCTGCGTTCGCACCCAGACGTGGCGCGCCGCCATCACGCCGACCTGCTTGAGGCCGCAGCGCCTGAAGCGGCCGGCGCACTGCCGAACTAGCCACCGCCTGAAAGGTAGAAGCGTTATGCGATCACTTCGCCATGCTCCGCCGCCGCACAGTGTGCTCGTGGTGGCAGCGCATCCCGACGACATTGAGTTTATGGCCGGCGGCACCCTGGCGAGCTGGATCGAGCAGGGAACCCAAGTGCACTACCTGCTCGTGACCGATGGCGGCGGCGGGAGCCGCGATCCCAATCAGACCGCCGAGTCGCTCGGTAGCCAGCGGCGGCGCGAGCAGCGCGCGGCAGCCGAGATCCTTGGCGTCGCATCGGTCAGATTTCTCGGCTACCGCGACGCCGAGGTCGAGGCGTCGCTGGAGCTGCGGCTGGCAATCGCCCGCGCTATTCGGCAGGTGCGGCCCGAAGCGGTGTTGACGTTCGATCCGCAACGCTACTACCATAGCACCGGCATCAACCACCCCGACCACCTGGCGGTAGGCGCGAGCACGCTGGCTGCAGTTATGCCGCTGGCGAACACCCTGCTGGCTGCCCCGGCATTGGCCGCAGAGGGGCTTGCGCCACACGATGTTGGAACCGTCTACCTGTTCGACCCGGCCGCCGCGACGGCCTGGATGCCCCTGGCGCAGCGCGATGTCGAGCGCAAGCTGGCGGCGCTGGAAGCTCACAGAAGCCAGCTGATCGGATGGGATGCCTCGGAAGCGGCGTATGCCGCTATGTCGCAGGCCGCGCAGCTGGCACGGGCAAATGGGGTGCAGTGTGCCCTGGCGGAAGCGTTCACAGTTGTACAGCTGGCCGAGCCGGCTCTGCGCGTCGGCGCGCACGCGAAGCCTGGCCGGAACATTCCAGCTGCGGTGCAGGGCCGGGTTGCGGGGCTCGCATACTCCATGCGGCAGGCCATAGTGCGGCTAAGCCTCCACGCCAGGCCGCGCTATTAGTAGGGCGCAGAGCGATTGATACCAACTCTGTTTGATCGGTTTCTCTTGTGATGCCCTGCCCGGCTTCGTCAGGTAGGGCATTACAATCTTAGAAGCTGTTTGAAAAGGGGGTGCGCGAGGGGCATAGCCCCTCGCACTTCCCTTCTGGCG
>CALLYN010000490.1 GCA_937858455.1 uncultured Kouleothrix sp. | reverse complement strand
CGCTGGCCACGTTCTGCTGCGCCACGGCCTCGGCCGCGCCAGCGCTGGCCTGGTAGTTCACCAGAACGCGCGCGCCCTGCAGGGCCAGCTCGAGCGCGATCGCGCGGCCGATCCCGCGCGCGCCGCCGGTGACAATAGCGACCTGACCCGTAAGCGACATCACCGCGGTTGCTCCTTGGCTTCAATCGGCACTGCCGGGCGGCAGGCTGGCCTTCTGATTATACTACGCCCCGCCGCCGGGCACGGTGAATATGCGTTTATGCGCCGGCCGGCGCGCCGTTCATCGCCAATTCATATCGCCGGTGTAAGATCAAATCCGAAGGACGGGTGTGGTTGTCGGTGCGGCCGGGCGGCGAAAGCTGCTCGGCCGCATCGACTCTCAGGCCCGTCGCGCTTTGCGGCCAGAGTTGCGCCACGCGCCGTAGGCTGCTACAATGCGTTGCATCAGCGCCACCACAAGTGTATGTTTGCCTATGTCGCACATTCTGATCGTCGAAGACGAAACCGAGATCGCAGGCTACCTGCGCCGCGGGCTGGTGTTCGAAGGCTTCAGCGTCGAAATCGCCGCCAATGGCGTGGCCGCGCTGGCGGCGGCGCGTGAGCGCCCGCCCGATCTGGTTGTGCTCGATATCATGCTCCCCGGCGTCGACGGCCTTGAGGTGGCGCGCCGGCTACGCACCGCCTCCGATGTGCCGATCATCATGCTCACCGCGCGCGATGCCGTGCCCGACCGTGTGGCCGGGCTCGAGGCCGGCGCCGACGATTACCTCGTCAAGCCGTTTGCCTTCGAAGAGCTGCTGGCGCGTATTCGCGTCCAGCTGCGCCGCCGCCAGCGCGACGAGCAGAGCACGGTGCTGCGCTACGGCTCGCTGACTATGGACACCGCCGCGCACGAGACGCACATCGGCCAGCGGCGCGTCGAGCTGACGGCCAAAGAGTACGAGCTGCTCGAGCTGTTTCTGCACCACCCGCAGCAGGTGCTCACGCGCGAGGTGATCTACGATCGCGTCTGGGGCTACGACTTCGGCGGCGAGAGCAATATCATCGAGGTGTATGTGCGCTACCTGCGCCAGAAGCTCGAAGCCGCCGGCGAGCCGCGCCTGATCCATACCGTGCGCGGCGTCGGCTATATCTTGCGCGAAGATAGCGTGGCTGCGTAGGTAGCCGCCGGAACATACGCCCTGGCCGGCGCCGCGAGCTGGTTGCGCCTGCCTTTCGGGCACCCATTGACAAAAACTTCATCTTCTGGCCTCTCTCTGTCACACACTCGTAATCTCCTGATCTCGGTAGCAACCCCGCGCGCGTGCTATCCTTTTTTCCCATTGGAAAAAGGTAGCGCGTACGTATGGATCAACCAATTCACCCCGCCCGAACGCCTTGGCAGCTCGCCCGCCTGCTGCTGATGCTCATGGTCTGTGGCGTCGCCGCCGGGCTGCTGATCTGGGCCGGCCAGTTTGCCGCAGTGGCGCTGGTGCCGCTGGTGTTCGCGCTGCTGCGCGCGCTTGAGGCGCGCGACCGGCGCGCGCGCGTGCTGGCCCGTCGCATCGCCGACTCCGAGCAGCTCGCGAAGGTCGAGGTGCCTGG
>CALLYN010000489.1 GCA_937858455.1 uncultured Kouleothrix sp. | reverse complement strand
GGCAACCTGCAGTCGCTGGGCAACCTGCAGTCGCTGGGCAACCTGCAGTCGCTGGGCAACCTGCAGTCGCTGGCGGCCCGCCCCGGCACGCAGGGCGAGCATATCGACGCGTTCTTACCGCGCCCTGGCACCTACTATATCTTTGTCTATAGCGCGGCCGGCGCCTACAGCGATACCCCCTACCAGCTCACCGTCAAGCTCACCGAGGGCAGCATGGTCGCGCCGACAACCCGCGCCCAGAAGGTCGCCCAGCTCAGCGGCGGCCCCTCGCTGCCCGACACCAGCGTGCAGACGCTGTACCTGTACAACAGCCTGGCCATGCAGGCCTACCCGCGCACCGATGTGGCCGCGCTCGAAGGCATTCTGCGCAACACCAACAGCCAGCTGCTATTCCAGAGCCGCGGCGTGGTGATCGACCTCGGCGGCGCGTTCGGGCCGATCAACCCCACCGGCGACACCGCGCTGTGGAACAACCTCAAGGCGCTGTATACCCAGTGGGACGGCGACCGCGGCCAGCCGCTGCTGGCCAACGAGCTGGCGCGCCAGATCTGGTTCGTGCTCGACACCGCGATCACGAAGTACTACCCGAGCGTCGGCAACCTGGTGATCGTCGGCGGCGACAATAGCATCCCGTTCTTCCGCGTGCCCGACGAAACCAAGATCTCAAACGAGGCCGACTACTTTGCCCAGCTCAATAGCCGTGGCGTGTTCAACCTCGGCGCTGGCTCGGCCGCCAAAACATACCTCGGCGGCAGCACGTTCTACCGCACCATCCTGACGGATAACTACTACGCCGACCGCCGGCCCACTCCCTGGCGCGGTCGCGGCCTATACCTGCCCGAGCTCGGCGTCGGCCGCCTGGTCGAAACCGCTGCCGATATCGCGCACTATCTCAAGGCCTACGAGGCGTTCGCGCAGCTTGGATCGCCGTATGTGATCGACGCCTCCAAGCTGCCGTCGGCCAACCTGCCCCAGAATCGCGCCGGCGCCGCGTTCGTGACCGGCTACGACTTTGTCAAGGACGAGGCCAGCGAGATCGCCAAGCTGTACAGCCAGTATGGCTTCAAGCCAGGCGGCACGCTCGGCACCACCTACACGCTCGACACGCTGATCGGCGAAAGCTGGAACCAGAACAACCTCACCAACAGCTGGTTCTCGGGCCAGCTGCCGCAGCTCACGACGCCCTACAGCACCGTCAACACCTTCTACCACCTGATGTCGATCAACGGCCACTTCGATCACCACATGGCCATTCCGGCCAATGGCGTCGGCGGCTTCACGGCGCAGCGCCTGTACGACCCGACGGTGCAGAGCGGGTTCGAGCGCCAGTCGTACTTCATCGACCCGAGCGGCGACGGCATTCAGCAGCTCACCTTCCCCTCAAGCTCGCTGGCCTACTCGATCGGCTGCCACTCGGGCCTGACAGTCGTCAACTCCGATATTGCCACCACTGCCGGCGCCTACCAGTACGATTTCCCCAGCGCGGTGCTGAAGCAGGGCGGCAACTGGATCGGCAACACCGGCTTCGGCTACGGCGACAGCGACCTGGTGGCCTACAGCGAGAAGCTGGCGCTGCTGTTCACCCAGGCGATCGGCCGCAAAATCGCTATCGATAGCTACCTCGGCGCGCCGCTCGGCGAGTCGCTGGCGCGCGCCAAGCGTGAATATCTGCGCCAGGCCGGGCCGGGCAGCTTCGGCGTGTACGACGAAAAAGCTCTGCTCGAGATGACGCTGTACGGCCTGCCGTTCATCCGCGTGAAGGTGCCGAACCCCACGCCCGCGCCTTACCTCGGCAGCTCGTTCGACCCGCCGCCGCAGCCGGTGGCGCCGCAGGCGCTGGCCGGTATTACCCAGGCGAAACCCGCCTTTACGCGCCTCGTTACCGTCACCGATATCACGTATGTCGAGCAAAACCTCGGCGCCGACCGCGTGCCGTCGGTCAGCAGCGCCAAGGTCTACGACAGCTACCGGCCATCCGAGGTGCTTGCGCCCGACATCACCACGCTGGTGGCGGCCGGCAAGCCGGTGCTGCCGCTGCTGACATACGACATCACGCTGCAAGAAACCGCCAAGGGCGCGCCCGACGACGCGCGCATCCCGCAGCCGCGCGGCGTGCGGCTGGTGAGCGCTAAGATGCTGCCCGAGCTGGCCGGCTACGACCCGCACGTCACCACGATCACCACCGATACCACGTTTACGAGCCAGCAGAACGACCCAGGCCTCGGCGTCACCGGCCAGTGGATGCCCGACCAGCCGTTCACCTACCAGCGCAGCACGCTCGGCAACGGCTACGCCGACAAGCTGCTGATCTCGCCGGCGCAGTTCTGGGGCGCGAATGGCCATACCGGCCGGCTGCGGCGCTTCTCCGAGATGGTGTTCGAGGTGAGCTACCTCGACCCGCAGAGCGCCACGCCAGCGACGCAGAACGACACGACGCCACCCGAGATTACGAACGTGTCGATCGGCCTGCCGTCGCCCGGCGCTTTCGGCATTGGCATCGCCGGCGCCGGCCAGAAGATCACCATCTCCGCCGGTGTCACCGACACGGCGGCCGGCGCGCTCGACGTGCAGGCCACCTACAGCAACGACGGCACGACATGGCACGCCGTGCCGCTGGGCGCGGCCGGGCCAGGCAAGTACAGCGGCCAGCTCGACGCGCCTGCCGGCGGCAAGAATATTGCGGTGATCGTCTCGGCCACCGACCAGGCCGGCAACGTGGCCACCTACACCGCGAAAGGCTCGCTGCTGGCGTACACGTTTGTGTATATGCCAACCGCGCGGCGCTAGCTCCTACGCTCTCGGCGCCCTCGCTCGTAGCTGGGCGAGGGCGCTTTTGCATGCCGGCACGTTCGATGGTACTCTTGATATGTGCTTAGGACTTATACCAAATTCGCTTGATGACTGACACTTTGGTAGTGCAACACACTCTATACGTGATCAAACGGAGTTGGTATTAGCAGTTGCGCTGTTCGGCTTCCTGAAGCCGTGCATGGTGCCTGTGGCAGCATGATCATCGTGTCCTTTTTCCGCGCTGCGCGCGGAAAAAGGACACGTCCAAAAGGAACATACTGCTGAAGTCGCCTGAAAGGATGTAGCTATGTTGCGCTGGCCAGCCGACGAGGCGCTCAACGCGCTGATCCGCCGCTACTACACCGGCGAGGCCGGGCTCTGGGAAAGCATCCGCCAGCAGATCGACGACGAGCTGCGCCGCCGCCAGATCGTGCGCGGGGCGTACCACATCCGCCTGCGCAGCCGCTCCGACGGCGGCTACGACGTCCAGATCGACGACGCCAGCGAGTACGCCAACCCCGCTTGACACATCACCACGCCAATGCTATATTTCGCGCGGGTAATATATGCAAGTATTCCAATGTTCGTATATTTATATATATACTTAATGCCTATGGAGCAATGATTGAATCAACCATTACACCGTTTTAAAGCCGAGTTCTTCAAAGCGCTGAGCCACCCGATGCGTATTGTCATTCTCGAGCTGCTGCGTGCCGGCGAGAAGCCGGTGAGCGAGCTGCAGGCCGCGCTAGGGATCGACCAGTCGAGCGTCTCGCGGCAGCTCGCGGTGCTGCGCACGCGCAATATCGTCGAGGATCGCAAAGAAGGCACCAGCGTCTACTACCGCGTGCGCGACCCGGTGGTCTTCCAGCTGCTCGACGTCGCGCGCGAGATCTTCAATAACCACCTGATCGACACCCACGCGATGCTTCAACAACTTGCCGAGGAGGAAACCGCCTGATGTTCTCCGCGCTCTCACGTCTTCCGCTGGTCGCGCTCTACCGGCGCGAGTTTGCCGAGTATAGCTGGGCGGTCTTTCAGCGCGATCTGCTGGCGGGCCTTACGGTTGGCGCCGTCGGCCTGCCGCTGGCGCTGGCGTTTGGCGTGGCCAGCGGTGCTACCGCCGCGGCCGGCATGGTCACCGCGATCCTCTCCGGCCTGCTGATCGCCGGGCTGGGCGGCGCCGCGTACCAGATCAGCGGCCCCACCGGGGCGATGTCGGCTGTGCTGATTGTGCTGGCGCAGCGCTACGGCCTGCCCGGCGTGTGGGTGGCCGGCCTGATGGCCGGGCTGTTCCTGGTGCTGCTGGGCGTGTTCCGGCTCGGCCGCTATATCTCGTTTATTCCCTCGCCGGTGATCACCGGCTTCACCAGCGGCATCGCGCTGATCATTGCGATCGGCCAGATCGATAACTTCCTCGGCGTCACTACGCCCAAGGCCGATACGTCGCTCGACAAGCTGCTGTTTTACTTCACCCACCTGGTTGTGCCCGATTGGCACGCGCTGGCGCTCGCCGGCGTGGTGATGGCTACAATGCTGATCGCGCCGCGGATCAGCAAGGCCATCCCCGGCTCGCTGATCGGCCTGATCCTGGCGACGCTGCTGGCAGTTGTGGCCGGCTGGCAGGTGCCGATCATCGGCGCCATCCCGCGTACAATCGTGCTCGATCAGCGGCTGACGCTGGGCGCCATCCCATGGGGCGCGCTGGCCGATCTGCTGCCGCCGGCGATCTCGATCGCGGCGCTTGGCGGCATCGAAAGCCTGCTGTGCGGCGCGGTCGGCTCGACCATGACCGGCAAGCCGCTCGACAGCAACCAGGAGCTGATCGGCCAGGGCATTGGCAACATGGTCATTCCGTTTTTTGGCGGCGTGCCCGCCACCGCCGCGATTGCCCGCACCAGCGTCGGCGTGAAAAGCGGCGGCATCACGCGCGTGACGAGCTTTGTGCACTCGGGCGTGCTGCTGCTCAGTGTGCTGGCGCTCGCGCCGCTGATCGGCCGCATCCCGCTCGCGGCGCTGGCTGGCGTGCTGCTGCTCACCGCCTGGCGCATGAACGAGTGGGAGGCGATCCGCTTCTTCGCGCGCGCACGGCTCAAGCATGCGCTCACCGGCATGCTCGTCACCATGGTCGCAACCGTCGCGCTCGACCTGACCCAGGCCATCCTGATCGGTATCGCAATCTCGGCGCTGATCTACATCAGCCAGTCGGCCGGCAGCGTCGGCGTTACCAGCGAGCCGGTGAACCTCGACCGGCTCAAGCAGATCGGCCATCGCCTGCTCACCACCGACTCTTCTGTGCATATCTACTATCTGACGGGGCCGCTGTTCTTTGGCAGCGTCAGCACTGTGCTCGAGGCCTTCAAGAATGCCGGCGACTGGCGCGCGCTGATCATCAGCATGCGCGGCGTGCCGATGATCGACGCGATGGGCATTCAGGCGCTCGATCAGATTGTCGAGACGCAGCGCCACCGCGGCGGCCAGGTGTGCTTCAGCAGCCTGCAGCCTGCCGTTCGCGATATGTTCGCGCGCACCGGCATGCTCGAGCGCGTCGGCGAGCAGAATATATTCTGGAGCGCCGACCAGGCGATTGTGGCGCTGCACGCCGAGGTGTCGCCAACCGAGCACGCGCCGGCTGGCTAGCGCCTGGCGGCACAGGGCGCCTGGAGAGCTTCGGCCCTCCAGGCGCTCTGTTGCTCGCCGCAGCCCGTCACACCAATCGGGCTGAGCGCTGGCTTTATGGTGGGGGTTCGGGGCGGCACTGCGCCCCCGAAATCTTGTGCTGGCCCGCCCAGCGAAGCCGGGCGGGCCAGCACAAACGAAAGCGCTCAAACGGAGTTAGTATCACCCTGTGCCTGCGCGCCGCAGCCAACGACACGCGCTAGCGGTGCGGCACCGGCATAGCTCGCGGCATGTGCGGCTGGTCGCCGCGCGGCGCGAGCTGGCTAGCCGGCCCCAGCGCGCTGGCGGCCGCGCCGCAGAGGCCAAGCGGCGAGCTTGTGCCGCAGGTGTTGCTCAGCCAGCTGTTACCGGTCTGCGCGGTGCCCGAGCCGTGTGTCTCGTCCTGCGCGTCTATGAGCGCGTTCTGCCGCAACGTGTTGCTCTTGAAAGTGTTGCCGGCGGCGCTGCGCGTCGCATACACGCCCACCTCGCCATTCTTGCTGGCTTTGTTGCCCTGGAGCAGGTTGCCGGTGGTGTTGGTGGCCGAGTTGTAGCTGCACACATCGATGCCGTCGACGCTGTTCTTGTTGGTGGTGTTGTCGCGCAGCTTGGTGTTTGACGTGCTGTGCAGCACAATGCCGGCCCCGATGTTCTGGCTGGAGTCGTTCTTCTTTACCTCGTAGTTGGTAGTTTCCCAAAGCACAATTCCGCCCGACTGGCAGTAGCTGCCGTACCCGCTCGCCGAGACTTTGTTGTCGTGTACGCTGCCGTCGCTGGCCGCCCAGATTTGGATCCCATCAGCGCCTGCGTTCTTGATCGTGTTGTCGCGAATCTCGATCTTGCTGCCGCCGGCGACATAGATGCCCAAACTCCACCAGCTTGCCGCGGCGTCGATCTTGAACCCCTGGATCCGCGTGCCGCTGCCGCCGCTAGTGCCATCCACGATAATTGATCCGTGGATGATCGCTTTGCCCGATTTCATTGCCACCAGCTTTACCCGCTGGCTGACGAACACGCTTTCCCAGTACTCGCCAGGGCATACCTGGATGGTATCGCCCGGCGAGGCGGCGTCGACTGCCGCCTGGATGGTTGGGTACGTCCCGCCCTTGCAGTCGCCTGGCCCCGGGTAGGCCTGGCTCGCTGCGGCCATCGGGCCAACGTACCGCGTAGTAGTGGTGCTGGCCCCGATCGCGGTAGGCGCGACCACCAGCAGCACTACGGCGCTGATCAGAGCTACAATATGCTTCATCGCACAGCTCCTTTGGTGATTATTGTGAACCATGAGGCTTGCCTTATCTATCCGTGCGCGCGGCCAACCGGGCCAGGGCACGCTGCCGGCCGGCTTCGCGCCGCAGATTGCGCAAGCTATATTGGCTGGTTAAATTGCAGTAAATGGCGAGATGTGCATTGAATAATGCAGAAGCCGAGGGATAAATCTTTGCATTGAAGATATGCAGGTAATTTAGTATAACAAGTGCTTAATCTAAGATCAATGATATTTCCGCAACGATTATTGCGATAGTTGCGGCTGGTAACATGTTGTATAACTTCGCAAAAAAGCCCTTGCTCGGGCGCGCAGCGGCTTGGCAGCGCCAGAAAAGTGGTATGATACAGCCGCGTTACACGCCGACGCTGGCTGTAGTTGTGGAGGCACAAGCATGACGACGACCACCCGTAGCATCGACATCCGCACCGAGATCCCCGGCCCGCGCTCGCGCGCGATTGTGGCGCGGCGCGAGGCTGCCGTGCCGAATGGCCTGTACAAAGCGCATCAGATCGCCGTCGAGAGCGCGAGCGGCGCGCTTGTGACCGACGCCGACGGCAACACGTTTATCGATTTCATCGGCGGCATTGGCGTGCTGAACGCCGGCCACTGCCCGCCCGAGGTCGTCGCCGCCATCCAGGCCCAGGCCGCCCGGCTCATCCACTTCTCGGCGCTGGTGGGCACCTACGAGTCGTATGTCGAGCTGTGCGAGCGGATCAACGCCGCCGTGCCGATCGCCGGGCCGTGCAAAACCATCCTCTCGAACAGCGGCGCCGAGGGCGTCGAGAACGCGATCAAGTTCGCGCGCGCCGCCACCGGCCGCCAGGCGATCGTCGCGTTTGAGGGCGGCTACCACGGCCGCACGCTGATGACGCTCTCGCTCACCAGCAAAACCAGTTTCAAGAAGACATTTGGCCCGTTCGCGCCCGAGATCTACCGCGCGCCCTTTCCGGCGGCCTACCGCATGGGCCTCTCCGAGGCCGAGGCGGTCGAGCGCTGCTGGGATGCCTTCGAGCGCCTGCTGGTGGCCGGCGTCGGCCCCGAGGCGATTGCCGCGGTGATCATCGAGCCAGTGCAGGGCGAGGGCGGCTTCCTGCCGGTGCCGCAGGAGTTCCTGCGCCGGCTGCGCGAGTTCTGCACCCGCAATGGCAGCCTGCTGATCGCCGACGAGGTGCAGTGCGGCTTTGGGCGCACCGGCACGCTGTTCGCGATCGAGCAGCTCGGTGTCGAGCCCGACATCCTGGTGAGCGCCAAGTCGATCGCCGCCGGCATGCCGCTGGCCGCCACTACCGGCCGCGCCGCGATCATGGACAAAGCTCACGTCGGCGGCGTGGGCGGCACCTACGGCGGCAACCCGCTGGCCTGTGTCGCCGCGATCGAGGTGATCAGGTGGATGCAGCAGCCCGGCGCGCTCGGCCGCGCCCACCAGGTAGGCCAGGCGGTGCGCGAGCGCGCGGCCGAGTGGCAGCGCACCATGCCGCGTATTGGCGACGTGCGCGGCCTCGGCGCCATGATTGCGCTTGAGCTGGTGAAGAGCCCCGATACGCGCGAGCCTGCCCCCGACGAGGTGCTGGCGGTGGTCAAGCACTGCGCCGAGCACGGCCTGCTGACCATGCGCGCCGGCCTGTACGCCAACTGCCTCCGCCTGCTCATGCCGCTGACGATCAGCGACGAGCAGCTGCACGAGGGCCTCGACGTGCTCGAGGATGCGCTACGCGCCGTCTTGATCTAGCTGCTGCAGCCTGGTCGAACCCTACCCTTTGCCTCTTTTCTCGCTCGCGCGAGCGGGAAAAGAGGCAGAGGGCGCTTGCCGCATCGGCGCGCGAGCGCCGCCGCCGGTATTGAGACAGCTGAACAAGGCAACTGTGTAATATGCTGTTCGCTTGATCACGTATCGATTGTGTTGCACGAGTGGCTTTGCCACGTCGTGCAACACACTAAGAAGCTGTTTGAACAGGGTGGTTTGGAGGGACGAAGCCCCTCCAAGTATCTACTTTCTCTGGCGGGTGGCGGCCACGAATGTGGCCG
>CALLYN010000488.1 GCA_937858455.1 uncultured Kouleothrix sp. | reverse complement strand
CACAAGTAATCAAACGGAGTTGGTATGATAGCTGCTCGGTCTGACACTTTTTTGCAGTGCCCTGCCCGGCGAAGCCGGGCAGGGCACTGCAAAAAAGTGTGCGTTTTTCCACGCTGCGCGCGGAAAAACCGCACACAAGCGTAAAGAAAAGCGCCCCGCCAATGCGGAGCGCCAGATCGACCAGCTGAAGCCAGAAACCTACGCCACCACCTCGCGCGCCATCAGCACCCGCGGCGGCAGATGATTTATTACACGCCTCGCAAGCAGCTCCTCGTCGTAACATTCGCCCGCATACAAGCAGCTGAGAGCCCAAAGATGATTAAGATGGAGCCGGGTGAATGTGCGCCCGTCGCCAAGGTCGCGGTCGGCCAAAATCTGCGGAAGGAGCCGGTCAATCAGTACGTCCAGCTCAACTACAGACATAGTAGGTTTCCTCTCGCAACGCATGCAGGTGGCTATGCCTGCGCTTAACAGACAAATTTTTTGGCGGGATGAAGATAATCAACCTATTGTATCACATTCTCCCCCCATGTCTAGCGTTCGAGCGGCAGTCGCACCACACAGCCAGATGTGTTTCCCCTCCCCTGACAGGGGAGAGCGGTAGGGGGAGGGGTCGAAAGACGTTGCACGAGCCCTGGCGCCAGCCGGGCATCATCCGCGCCGCATTGTTTCGCAAGCAAAACTCGCGGTATAATAGCGCCCGTGAGCACAGAAACGGCGAGCCGACCCTCTACAACCTGGCCTGCGCAACCCGGCGCGCGGAGCGGACCGCTCGCGTACCTGCGTGATCGCCGCCTGATCCTCATCCTGCTGCTGGCACTGCTCGCCGGAATTCTTGCTTACCAGGCCCCGCCGGCCTCGTCGATCGCGATCGGTTGGCTCGGCGACCGGCTGTTTCTCGATGCCAGCCAGGGCCTGGGGGCCGCCGATGCCGGCACGTTTTACGGCGATGAGATCACTGGCAGCCAGGGCGACCGCAGCCGCTGGACGCGCCAGGACGCCAGCATCTGGCTGCCCGGCCTCGGCGACAGCGCCGACTTGACCGTCACGCTGCGCGCGCAGGGCTGGCCCACCACCGCACTCCCACCCGATGCCCAACAGCCGCTCGTCGACATTTTAGCAAACGGCGTGCCAGTGTTTCGTTTCCAGCCTACCGCGGCGTGGGCCGAGTACACTTTTCGCCTGCCGGCCTCGGTTGCGTCGCGCGATACGCTGACGCTGCAGCTGCACACCTCGGCCACATTCACCGGCGACGACCCGCGCCCCAAGGGCATTCGGCTGGATGCGCTCCGCCTGCGCGGCGCCGAGCGCGAGAACAGCTTTGCGCTGCCGGCGGCCCGGCCGCTGGCGCTGCTGGTGCTGTGCGGCGCGCTTGCGCTGCTGGCGCTAGTGGTGCTGCTGCGCCTGCCCACACTGGCGTTTGTGCTGGCCACGCTGCTCGTCAGCGGGCTGGCGCTGGCGCTGGCGCTGGCGCGCGTCTGGGCCGCCACGCTGCTGCCCTGGGCCGCCGGCGGAATTTATTGC
>CALLYN010000487.1 GCA_937858455.1 uncultured Kouleothrix sp. | reverse complement strand
CTTCGTGCAGCCGACGGTCCTCAGCGACACCAACGCGGACATGTCCGTGGAGGCCGAGGAGATCTTCGGCCCGGTGGTGACGGTGAAGCCGTTCAAGGACACCGACGAGCTGATCGGCGCCGGCAACGGCACCGCCTACGGTCTCGCCGCCGGTGTGTGGACGAAGGACATCTCGAAGGCGGCGACTGCGCAGTACCTGGCAGACATCATCGAGCAGGACGTCAAGGATACCCCGCAACAGTTTCTCATGCGGCTGCCTCCCTACATCGTCGAGGCGATCAAGCATGTGACTGGCACCGGCGCGAGTGCGTGCACACCCACTGCCAGTGGACTGGCGCCAACTGCGAAGCCTACTACGGTCACCCCATGAGCACGCCTTCGCTTGTCGTGTCTCCGGAGGTCGTTGCCCGAATCTCCGAGTTGATGCGCTGCGATTTCTCGCACGAGAAACGGCTGGAGTTCCTCCAGTGTTCCACGCCGCGGGACGTGCAGGCCGCGCCGGGCGCCGGCAAGCTCGCTGGTAGCCTGCTTCCACAGATCGCTCAGCGCGCGCTCGATCGCGCGCGACTCGAGCGGCGCGGGCGCACCCAGCGGCTCGGAGATCGCGATATCGCTCATGGCCCCCCCAATGCGTTTAGAACGTCAGCAGGCCCCAGAACAGCAGCGCGGCCAGCAGCACGTAGCTTGCCACATTCGCGGCAATTGCGGCGTCCCAGGTGATCCGCGGCGCGTAGTTTTTGCGCCACTGCAGCACCAGGCCCTCGATCACAATCGACAGCAGCGCCGTGGCTACAAGCCACACCAGCGGCGAGATCGCGAAGCCGCAGTTCGTGACGCTCTGCAGCTTATCGGCGCTCTCCTGCGTCTCGCAGCGGTAGGTGGTGGCATAGTACACCGCGAAAAACACCACGCCCACCAGCGTCGACACCAAATTCGCCAGCGTCGAGTCGATGAGCGACTGGCGATAGGTACCCCAGCGCATGCGCCAGATCACCAGCGATTCGAGCAGGGTCACCGGGATGAACAGCCCCAGCCCGGCCAGCACGCCGCCGAGCAAAATCATCGGGCCAATCGCCACGTCGGCAAGTATGAACATGGTTCGTCGCTTTCGTTACAGCCGGCGCCAGGCACGCCATTCTTTGCCCAGGAGCCGGTCGGCCTCTTTCGGCCCCCAGGTGCCGGCCTCGTAGTTCGGGAACGCTGGCGGCGCGGCGTTGGCCCAGCCCTGGTGAATTGGCGTGATCAGCGACCACGAGGCCTCGACCTCGTCGCTGCGCGTGAACAGGGTCGAGTCGCCCAGCATGGCGTCGAGCAGCAGCCGCTCATAGGCCTCGGGCGACTCGACGCCAAACGCCGCGTTGTAGCGGAAGTCCATCGTTACCGGGCGGATCTGGTTGGCCTGGCCGGGCACCTTCGAGTCGAACCGCAGCGTGATGCCTTCGTCGGGCTGTACCTGCATGGCCAGCACGTTCGGCTCGATATCGCTGAGCGGCCCGCCCTCGAACAGCATCAGCGGCGCCGAGCGGAACTGGATGGCGATCTCGCTGACGCGCTTGGGCAGGCGCTTGCCGGTGCGCAGCAGAAACGGTACCCCGGCCCAGCGCCAGTTATCGACGAAGAACTGCAGCGCCACGTAGGTTTCGGTGCCCGACTCGGGCGCAACGCCCTCTTCCTGGCGGTAGCCCGGCACCGGCTCGCCGCCGATCGAGCCGGCGCCATACTGGCCGCGCACGGTAAACTGCTCGACCTGCTCGGGCGCGACCGCGCGGATGGCGCGCAGCACCTTGACCTTCTCGTCGCGCACGGCGTCGGCGCGGTAGCCGATCGGCGGCTCCATAGCCGTGAGCGTCAGCAGCTGCATCAGGTGGTTCTGCACCATGTCGCGCATGGCGCCGGCGTGCTCGTAGTAGCCGCCGCGCCCCTCCAGGCCCACCGTCTCGGCCACGGTGATCTGCACGTGGTCGACATAGCGCCGATCCCACAGCGGCTCGAAGATGCCGTTGGCGAAGCGAAACACCAGAATGTTCTGCACCGTCTCCTTGCCGAGGTAGTGGTCGATGCGGTATACCTGCCGCTCGTCGAACACCTTGTGCACCTCGGCGTTGAGCGCGCGCGCGCCGGCCAGGTCGCGGCCAAACGGCTTCTCGATGATGATCCGCGTCCAGCCGTCGCCGGGCGAGCGCGCCAGCCCGGCCGCGCCCAGCTGCTGGATGATCGTCGCGTACGACTCGGGCGGCGTGGAGAGGTAGAACAGCCGGTTGCCGCTGGCGCCGCGCCGCTCGTCGAGCTCGTTCAGGCGCGCGGCCAGAGCGGCGTAGCCGGCCGGGTCGTCGAACGACGACTGCACATAGCTCACGCCCTCGGCAAAAGTTTCCCACAGCGTCGGCTCGACGCCGCTGCGCGAGAACTCCTTGGCCTCGTTCAGCAGCGATTCGCGAAAGAACTCGTCGCTCCAGGCGCGCCGGGCGAAGCCCACCACGCTGAAGCCGGGCGGCAGCAGCCGCTCGCGCTGAAGGTTGTAGAGCGCCGGCACCAGCTTGCGATGCGTCAGGTCGCCGGTGGCGCCGAAGATCACCACGGTGCATGGCTCGGGGGTGCGCTGCATGCGCATGCCGGCGCGCAGTGGGTTGGCGATAGAGACGGTGTCGGTCATAATGCTCCTGCTTGCTCGCCACGGCGGCGCGGCTCAATCGCGCTGAGCCTGGTCATTGGCGTCGTCGAGATAGCCCTGCACCCTGGCTAGCAACCCACGCTCCACCGGCGGCAGGCTTTCCCAGTAGTGGCCCAGCCACGTTACGCCCGCCAGAAACGCGTCGGCGCGATCGACGGCCGGCTCGACGCTGCGCAGCAGCTTCCAGAAGCCCGGCCCGTGATCCTGGAAAAAGACGTGCGCCAGCTCGTGCGCCACCACCGCCTCGAGCACCCAGCCGGGCATGTGGCGCAGCGCCGCGTTCAGGCGGATGGTGCGCGTGGCTGCGCTGTAGCTGCCCCAGCGCGCCTGCTGGTTGGTGGCCCAGCGCACGCGCGCCACGCTGGGCGGCTGCGGAAAGCGCGCAGCCACGCGCTGCACCAGCGCCAGCGCGTCGTCCTCGGTGTTGATCTGGCGAGCGCGCACCCGCCGCACCAGCCGGCGCGCCAGATCGGGGATCACCTGATCGAGCGTGGCCTGCGGCGTGTTCAGCGGCGCGCTGACTGCCAGCACCTCGCCGCGCAGGCGCGCGTTGATATTCTTCACACGCTTGCGCTCGATCTGCAAGGTCAGCGTGACGCCGTCGACGGTGATCATTTGTGGTTTAGTATTCGACATGCCGGCATTATACCCGAATCTGCGGCCGGCCCACCCGCAGCAGCACAAACAGCGCGGCCCCGACCAGCCGCAGCCCGGCTGCTACGAACAGCGCCGGCGCCGCGCCAAAGCCGTCGGCGATCGCCGTGCCCAACGTTGGCGCCACAAATGTGGCAAGGTACGTGGTGAGCTGGTACAGCGCCACGTAGGTAGCGGTGTGGCGCGGCGGGCAGGTGCTCAGCAGCATGTCGAACAGCACCAGGTCGATCCCGGCCATGAAGATCCCGCCCATGCCGGCGTACAGCGGCTGCGGCGCTACGCTAGGCGTCAGCCCGGCCAGCAGCGGGTACAGCACCAGCCCGAACGCGCATACCTGCAGCACCTGGACGGCGCCGCGCCGCCGCGATACGCTCGACCACAGAAAGTAGGCCACCAGCAGCACGCCGCTGTTGACGGTGTTGATAATGCCGATCCAGGCATCCGAGGCGTGTAGCTCGCGCACCCAGTACAGCGGGAAGATCGGCAGCGCCAGCGTGATGCCGCAGCGAAACACGAACTGGCTCAGCACAAACCGGCTGAAGGCGGCGTTCTCGCGCAGCGCCCGCATGCCCTCGCGCAGCTGCTCGCGCCGCGATTGGCCCGCGCCGGCGCCAGCTTCGGCCGGCTCGTTGTCGGGGATGCTGATCTGGCTCGAAAACGCAAAGCTCAGCAGCCCGCCCGCGAACGAGCCAATAAACACCAGCTGGTAGTTGAGCGGAAAAACGAATCGCTCGAGCAGCCAGCCGGCCAGCGCCACCGTCACCGCAGTGGTCAGGCCAAGGATCGACCAGCGCCGGCTCATCAGGTAGTAGCGCCGGTCGGGGCCGGCCACCGCGCCCATCACAATCGTAAACGCCACGTTCACAATCGTTTGCGGCACGGTCGCAATCGCCCAGATGGCAATGATCGGCACCGGCACCAGCCCAAGCGGGAAGATGAACGGCATCAGGCCAGTGATGGCGTAGGAACCGAGCACCCACACGCGCGCGCGCGAGTACCACGGCACGACATTGCGCTGGCGTTCGAGCAGCTGGCCCACCGGAAGCGCCAGAATAATGCCGGTGAGCGCGGGCATGGCCGTAAGCAGGCCCACCAGAAACGACGATGCGCCCAGACGCACCAGAAACACCGACAAAAACGTCGCCACCCCCGAAACAATCCCCACCCCAATGCCGTCGATCAGCACGTTGCGGATGTTGCGCTGCTCAAGCGTGGTGGGCCGCAACACAGTGCGAAAGTTGCGCATGATCACCGCCGACCGCTAGGGGCCGCCAACACTGGCGCGCCGCGTGCGGGGCATTATACTCGCGCCTTTCGCGGGCATTGGCCTGCGCGCCCTCCGCCGAAAGTCTGATCTTGCTCCGCCAAAAGTCGGAGTGCTGCGAATACTTCTTGACTCTTCGCTCGAATCGGCGTATATTTTCTAACAGTGTTAGATTATTTCACAGGTGTTTCAATGGGCACAAAAGAACGCCGCGAGCGTGAGCGAGAAGAACGACGCCAGGCCATTTTGCAGGCCGCGCGCACGATTGCCGGCGAAGAAGGCTGGCAGGCCGTGACCATCCGCCGCGTGGCCGACAGCGTGGAGCACGACCTCGACCTGTTCGCACAGGCCGAGAGCCGCGACAACGGCAAACCCGTGGCGCTCGCACGCGAAGTGGACATTCCACGCGCCGTGGCCAACCTCCGCTTCTTCGCCAGCGCCGCGAGCATCGCATCTTTCGTGAGCGCCCATTGCGTGAGTGTGTAGAGTGCGGCGTAGCAGGCGCCGCCGGTGTGCAGCCCGATGGTCACGAACGGCGCGATCGAACATAACGGGCCGATAGACGTCGTCCCGTCGATGACGACGTGGCCGTGGTTCATGAGCAACCCGGGGCCGATCGTGACCTGGTCACCTATCGAGACCCCTGCGAGGAGCATAGTCAGCCGACGGCAGAGATTGGGCAGCAGCGGCACATGGTTCGCTCGAAGCCACGCCTGGAGCCGGTAGACAAGGACAACCTGCAGTTCCGCTGACAAAGCCAGCGCGGCGACCGTCTCGGCGCGTTCGCCGAATAGCGCACGGACTCGCGGCACGCTGTGCCAGCGGACGCCCAGGCGAATGTCCTCCGCTACGTTCTCAAACACGGGCTGACGCTAGGCCAACCGGCGGGAAAAGGCAATTTCAGTTGTCGCGCTCGACTAGGTACGTGCCGATCTCGCCGAGAGCTGCCCTGGATGCATCGGGTAGCTCGAAGTCGTGGAGGATCTGGCTCGCATCCGCGACCAGCCGTGCTGCTTCGGCATTGACGAACCCGGGTGTTCCGGAGGCCTCAAGTGCGGACACGATTCCGGCGACATCCTCCGGCTCGATGGTCTCGCGTGAGTAGGCGGAACGGACGGCGCCGCTCTGGTCGTGTTCGAAGCCGTGCACCACGGGCAGCGTTTTCTTCTTCCGCAGCAGGTCGTTCACGTTCGATTTGCCGGTGAGGTCAGGGTTGCCCCAGATTCCGAGATAATCGTCGCGGACCTGGAAAGCGAGGCCGACCGTCTCGCCCCAGAGTTGCAGGCGTGCCGCCTCGTCGTCCGAGGCGCCGGCGAGGACCGCGCCCATGGCCAGCGGCGCTCCCAACAGCGCTCCTGTCTTTCCGCGCACCATCTCCAGGTACTCCGCGGCGGTAACGTCGAGGCGCGCTTCGAATGACAGGTCAGCCCATTGCCCCGCGATCATCCGGGCCATCGCATCGTTGAGAATCCGGAGTGCCGAGGCCGCGCGGGACGGGGGCGCATCGGAGGCAACCAGGGCGTCGATGGCGCGGGTAATCAGGTAGTCACCCGCGTTGATCGCCTGACCTTCGCCGTGGAGAGCCCAGATCGTGGGACGGTGGTGGCGTTCGGCGTCGCGGTCCTGGACCTCGTCATGCACCAACGAGAAGTTGTGAATCAACTCGACCGCGACGGCGCCGGGCAACGCCGATTGCGGTGAACCGCCGAACAACTCGCCCGCGAAAACGCAGAGCGCGGGACGGATGCGCTTTCCGCCGGTCTCTCGCGGCGTCCCGTCGCGATCTTCCCAGCCCATGACGTACCGGGCCGTGGCGCCCAGCGCCGAGCGGTCGCCTTCCAGTTGCTTTCGGAGTGCGTCTTCGATGGCGCCAAGGTGGCGCGTCAGGGCATCCGGTGCGGCGACCACGCTAACTCGCCGAGAAGGTGGGCACGCCGCCCGCCGCCTGACTAGAGCCCTTTGGGCAAAGAGACTCAGCGTCCCGTGTAGCGGGCCCGCGGGCGGATGAGGACTCCCGATTCGTACTGCTCGATCGCATGGCCGATGAAGCCCATGCACCTTCCGAGAGCGAAGAGGGTGAGGGGTGAGCCCTCTGGCAGTTTGAGTGCTCGGGACACCATGGCGAGGGCGAAATCGATGGTGGGTCGTTCCGCCGTGAGCTCGAGCATGGTTTGCGCCAGGGCTTCACCAACGGGGTCGGGCGCCTTTCGACGGCGGGAGAGTTCCTCGATCAGATGCGTGGCCCGGGGGTCTCCATCCGGATAGAGAGGATGGCCGAAGCCCGCCACTCTCTCTCCG
>CALLYN010000486.1 GCA_937858455.1 uncultured Kouleothrix sp. | reverse complement strand
CGCAGCGCGCGAGCTTGGCGCGGCAGCCGCCTACCAGCACGCCGACGTAGCGCGCGAGGCCGAAGTGCGCGCGCTGATCGACGCGGCAGCCGCGCGCTTCGGCCGGCTCGACATTGTGGTAAACAACGCCGGGATTGTTGCGGTGCAGACGGTAGAAGAAAGCAGCCTCGAAGATTGGGATCGGGTGATGGCGATCAACGTGCGCGCGATCTTCCTCACCGCCAAGTATGCCCTGCCGCACCTGCGCGCGGCCGGCGGCGGCAGCATCCTGAACGTGGCGTCGGTCTCGAGCCTGGTGGGCCAGCAGGGCACCCCGGCCTACTGCGCCAGCAAGGGCGCCGTGCTGATGCTCACCAAAAGCCTCGCGCTCGACTACGGCCGCGAGCATATTCGCGTCAATTGCATCTGCCCCGGCATCACCGATACGCCGATGCTGCGCTTTCACGCCCGCCACGCCGACGACCCCGAGGCGCATCTGCGCCAGCGGCTGGCGCGCGTGCCCAGCGGCACAATGCTCTACCCCGACGATATGGGCCGCGCTGCGGCGTTTCTCTGCAGCGACGAGGCCGACGGCATCACCGGCACGTCGCTGGTGGTCGATGGCGGCTACACCGCCTGCGCCGAGTTTTTCGCCGCCGGCTGAGGCGCATACCGCCGCCTACCGGCTCTTTGCCGAAAGCTGCAGCTTGCGCTGTTCGGGCTGGTTGGCCCGAAACCACGCCACCTCGTCGCGCAGTGTGTCGGCCAGCGGGCGAAAGGTCGCGCCCAACTCGCGCCGCGCCTTATCCGAGCGCGTGGTACGGCGCTCCTGCACGGCGCGCAGCCCATTCAGGGTGATCAGCGCCGGCTTGCCGCTGAACCGGCTGGCGGCCTCGAGCACGAAGGCCAGCCCCAGCGCCAGCGCATGCGGGATGCGCAGCCTCGGCCGAGGCACGCCGCTGGCCTGCTCGAGCAGCGCAAACAGCTCGTCGAAGCCGACAAACGTGTCGCCGCCCACAATATAGCGCTCGCCGCTGACGCCGCGCGACACCGCGTTGATCATTGCCTGGGCCACGTCGCGCACATCCACCGGCGTGCCGCCACCGCCGATCACGCCCGGCAGCTTGCGGTTGATGTAGTCCAGCACGAGCTGGCCGCTGCTGGTTGGCGCCGCGTCGCCCGGCCCGAACATCCAGCCTGGCAGAATCAACACCACCGGCAGCTTGCTGCCCGCCAGGAACTCGGCCACGCGCTGCTCGGCCAGCACCTTGCTGCGGAAGTACAGGTTCGCCAGCGCGTAGGCGTCGGGCGGGGTGCGCTCGTCGCCCCAGTCGGCGCCCGGCTCCATGCCGATCACGCCCGACGAGCTGGTGTAGATCACCTTGGCGACACCACGCTGCTCGGCCGCGCGCAGCAGCGCGATCGTGCCGTCGACGTTGATCGCCTGCAGCGTGGCCCAGTGGTCGCCGCGCTGGTAGTATTCGCGGAAGTACGCCGCAGTGTGAAACAGCACGTCGCAGCCTTCCAGCGCCGCCGCAAACCCCGCGATATTGGCCATGTCGCCTTCTACCAGCTCGACAGATAGCCCGGCGAAGGCCTGCGCTGCCTTGCTGCGCGAGCGCACCAGCGCGCGCACCTCGTAGCCCTGCTCGATCAACAGCTGCACCAGGTTGCTGCCCAACAGCCCAGTCCCACCCGTCACAAACGCGCGCATCCCTTGCTCCTTCTTGCGGCGTCGCCCGCCGCGCGGTATACTATGCAATAAATATGTGAGCGAACGCTCATGAAGATAATATGAGCTTTTGCTCACTTTGTCAAGATGCTTCTTTTCTAGCGCGGTGGCCCGTAAAGCCCCGCCGCATGACTATCACAGGGATGGCGACTGTGAGCGACAGGACCAAAGCAAGGCAGCCGGCGATGCGCCGCAGCCCGCAGCGCGCGCGCGGGCAGCAGCGCGTGAGCCTGATCCTCGAGACGGCCGAGCAGCTCTTCGCCGATCGCGGCTACGAGGCCGCCACCACCAACGAGATCGCCGCGGCAGCCGGCATTCCGATCGGCTCGATCTACCAGTTTTTCCCGAACAAAGAGGCGATCTTGCACGCGCTGCTGGCCGGCTACCGCGCCGATCTGGCGGCCGCCTACGACGCGCTGGCCACGCCCGAGTTCGCGCGGCTACCGTTTGCAGTAGCGATCGAGCGTATGCTCGGCGTGACGATCGAGTACGGCGGCGCGCATATGGCCTTCAGCCGGATCGCGCTGCTGTCGGCGCCGGGCTCGCAGCTGGCCGCCGCCGCCGACACACTGTTCGCCGATGTGCTGGCGCGCTTCGAGGCGCTGCTTGCGGCCCGCGCCCCCGGCCTCGGCCCGCACCAGCGCCGGCTCTACGCCACGGTGGGCCTCACTGCCGCAAACGCAATCCTGGCGCGCGCGATCTCGGCTAAGCACGCCGGCGAGTACACGCTCGGCCACGATCTGCTCGAGCAGAGCAGCGCGCTGCTGGTGGCCTATCTCACGCTGGCGATCGAGCAGATCTGAGGGTTGCGATGCCGCAGCTCGCGTTCATCTTTCCTGGCTTTCTCTGGCTGCTGCTGCTGCTGCCACTGCTGTGGGCGCTGGCGCTACTCGCACCGCGCCGCCTGCCTGCCGCGCGCTTCTGGGCCAGCCTGGGGCTGCGTACGCTCGCCACCGCCGGCCTGATCCTCGCACTAGCCGGCGCCCAGCTGATCCGGCCGGTCGCCGCTGTCACCACCATATTTCTGCTCGACGGCTCCGACTCGATCGCGCTTTCGCAGCGCGCGCGCGCCGAGGCGTTTGTGCAGGGCGCGCTCGGCGCGATGCCCGCCGGCGACCAGGCTGCGCTGGTGGTGTTCGGCCAGCGCGCGCTGGTCGAGCGCCCTCCCGCCGCCAATCGCGCGCTCGGCCAGGTGGCCGCGCAGCCGGGCGGCGGCGGCACGAATATCGAGCAGGCGCTGCGTCTCGGGCTTGCGCTGCTGCCGAACGAGGGCCATGCGCGGCTGGTGCTGCTTTCCGACGGCGGCGAGACCGGCGGCAGCGCACAGCAGGCTGCCCGG
>CALLYN010000485.1 GCA_937858455.1 uncultured Kouleothrix sp. | reverse complement strand
CAGCAGGCCGGCGCGCACGAGCGACGATTTGCCGCTGCCCGATGCGCCAATGATCGCCAGAAAGCGCCCCGCGCCGCCGGCGCACTGCGCGCCGATCCGCGCGGCCAGGCGCGCCGTGAGGGCTTCGCGGCCAAAGAACCCGGCCGCGTCGGACTGTTCGTAGAAGCGCAGGCCCTTGAACGGCGGCTCGCCGGGGGCGGGCGGCTCGTCGAGCACGATCCGCGGCGGGCCTTCAACTTTGATCTCGCCGCTTTTCAGCTCGAGCAGCGTGCGCTCGATCCTGGCGATCGCCAGCAGCACGTCTTCAAAGCCCTGGTCGAGCTTTTTCTCGATCCGGCCGCTGGCGGCCAGCAGCGCGGCGACGCGGTCGGAGATCGCGTCGGGCTGCGACAGCAGCGTGTCGAGCCGCTCGAGGATGGCGCCCTGGCCGCTGGCGAGCGCGCGCGCGCTGTCGCGCAGCGCCTCGAGCATGAGCCGGTTGAAGGCGCGCCAGGCGCGGGTGTGCTCGGGCTGCTTCAGCAGCTCGCCGAGGTGGATCAGCGCGCGGTCGAGCAGGTGGCGGCGCAGGTGTGGCCGGAGGTTCTGATCCCACGCCAGCCAGCCGGCCAGCTGCTTGGCCAGGAATGGCTCGAGCGCGTCGTTGAAAAAGCGCTCGGCCAGCGCCTGCGGGTTGGCGTCGTGCAGGTAGGTGTAGACGCTGGCGCCCGGCCGGTCGGCGGGCGGTTCGAGCGGCAGGATGTACTGCGCGCGCAGCGCCTGCTCGATCGCGCGCAGGCACTCCTGGGCCTGGCGGCCGAGCTCGTCGTCGCGGCGCGCGCCGGGGTAAATCACCGCGTCGGGCACGTCGCGGGCGGGCTTCCAGGCCGCCGGGAAGCTCTGCGGGCCGCCAACGTCGTAGATCGCCTCGCGTAGCGCGTCGCGAAACGCGCCCTGCAGGTCGTGGTTGATCCGCTGGCGCTCCTGGCCGCTGCGGTCGGTCAGATCGCGGCAGATCTTCCCGACCTGGTCGGCGGCGAGCGTGCCCGAGGTGCTGGTGACGAGCGCGAAGATCTTTTTGACTGCGGCGTTCTGCGCGATGTCGGGGAAGCTGGAGGCGACTGCCGATTCCAGCAGGCCGCCGCTGAGATCGCCAATCAGCGAGCCGATCGGGCCGGCTGCGGCCAAGCCCACGGTGCTGCCGATCATGCGCCCAAGCGCCATTGCGGTGCCTTCCCATTGCGTGTGCGAATACGTCTCGTAGGGAAGCAAGCTATTGTTTGGTTGCCCTCCGTACCAATTATCGACGCGATTTCAAGAGGGGCGCGCCCGCCCGCCGCGCGCGCGGCAGGCCGTTCATGGCGTGCTGATGCGCTCTTTCGCCATGCGCGGGCGCGGGGGTGTGGCCGGCGGTGAAGAAACTGCCACGTTGGTGAAGAAAGTTGCCCGGCTGGCGCGGGCGCCGCGGCGCGAGGTCGGCGAAGCCACCCCCGCGCCGCAGCATGATGCGGAGGAGGTACTACTCGGCCGAGCCGGGCTCGGTCAGCTTGCGGTGCTGCGCGGCCTTGGCGGTCTCGGGCAGCAGCTTGGCGGCCGCGCCCTGCAGCTTATTCTTGGCCGACCCGGCGATCACGTGGTCGCCGCCGCTCATCAGCGCTTCGAAGCCCTGCCTGGCAACCTGGGCCGGGTCGTCCTTCTTGCCGGCGCCGGCCTTGGTGTCGTCCATGCCGGCGCGGTGGAAGAAGTTGGTGTCGGTGGGGCCGGGCATCAGCGCGGTCACGCTCACGCCGGTATCCTTCAGCTCGTTGCGCAGCGCCTCGGAGAACGAGAGCAGAAACGCCTTCGAGGCGGCGTAGACTGCCTCGAACGGGCCGGGCATCACCCCGGCGATCGACGAGGTGAACAGAACGCGGCCACTGCCGCGCGCGACCATGTCGTTCAGCACGCGCTTGGCCAGGTGCACCGACGAGCTGACGTTCAGGTTGATCAGGTTCAGCTCGGCGCGCAGGTCGGTCTCGCGCGCGAAGTCGCCGCCGACGCCTACGCCGGCGTTGATCGCGATCGCGTCGACCGGGCGGCCGGTGGCTTTGATCGCGTCGTACAGCGACTCGACGCCCTCGTAGGATGCCAAGTCGGCCTGCACAGCGTCGACCTGCGCGCCCGACTTGTTGAGCTTGCTTGCGGCCGCGTCGAGCGCTGGGCCAGTGGCGGTGACGAGCAGGTCGAAGCCATGCTCGGCGAACTGCCTGGCCAGCTCGTAGCCAATGCCGCTTGACGCGCCGGTGACGACGGCGAGCGGCCGGTTTGCTTGGGTGTTCATAGGGCACTCCTTCCCATGCGGTTCGGCTGCGGCGCGGGGCTAGCCGCGCGGCCACAGTTCACAGCTGAGTGGCAAGTGGCGTGCCATATGTGCCGGGTTCTCGCGCGGCGGCGATTGTGCGGGTGTGGGCGGTAGCCGGTATACGCGTGGGCGGCTGCCGCCCGTACGTGGCGAAGGGATGGCGCTAGCGCGCGGCCACCGGCGCGGCGGCCGGGGCGCGCAGCG
>CALLYN010000484.1 GCA_937858455.1 uncultured Kouleothrix sp. | reverse complement strand
GGCTTTGCCGGGCGCCGCACAAGAAAACACAAGTAATCAAACGGAGTTGGTATTAGGAGTTACGCACTTGATCTGTGTGCGGTTTTTCCGCGCTCCGTAGTGCAACACACTGCGTGGCTTGGCCACGCAGCGCAACACCAAAAGCAAATTCGGGGGCGGCATTGCCGCCCCCGAATTTGCTTTTGGTATGCCATCGGCCCCGCCCGCACTAGCGGCGATACTTGGCTTTCGAGCGGATTCCTTTGTAGGCTCGCCGGTTGCGATAGGTGGTGATCAGCACCGGCACCCTGCCAGTGTCGTTCACTACCAGCGTGGTGCCTTCCAGCCGCGCATAGCGCTGGTACAGCTCCTTTTCGCTCGGAATATCGCGCCGGCATAAAAATACGTGCAGCGCGCCGGCACAGCGGATGAACCGGCCGTACTCAAAGACAAACTCAATATCCTGCTCGGTAAGGTTGCGCTGGGCGCGCCGTACTACGGCATGCTTGGTGTGATGCATTGCTGGTTCCATGGTGCCGCTCCCGGCTAGGCGCCGTTCTACCCCATTCTGCTCCAGCGGCTTGCGCCGCCCTGCGCTGAGTATAGCCCCACGCTGCCTAACTGCGGCGCACAAAACGCGGCAGAAAAGATCGCAGTATCGCAATACTTCCGCCGCTTTATGCTGGGGGTTCGGGGCAGCAATGCCGCTCTCGAAATTTCTTTTGGTATGCCTTGCTCGGCAAGGCATACCAAAAGAAAGTGATCAAACGGAGTTGATATTACCCCGCCATATGGCGGGGAGCCTCACTATCCGGTCAGGCTCCAACCCTCATCCAAAAGCGGTTTCACGCGCGCGGCCCTCAATGTTATATTTATCACGAAATGAATATCGTGTTTTGAATTTCATACAAACATTCATACGACCGATCATCATCGCACCTGCGAGTGCACAGAAGGAGCGCAGAATGTTCGACCTGATTGTGATTGGCGGGGGGCCGGCCGGGGTCACGGCCGCGCTGCGCGGGCGCGAGCTGGGTGTCGAGGTGGCGCTGGTCGAGCGTGGCCGGCTGGGCGGGAACTGCACCAACGAGAGCTGCGTGCCGGCGCGCGTGCTCGCCAAGGCCGCACGGCTGATGCGCGAAGCCGAGCAGCTGGGCGACTACGGCATCACCGAGCACCGCCCCGAGGTCGACTTCGCGCAGCTGATCGGGCGCACGCGCGAGATCATCGGCGAGGTTCATGCCAAGAAGCAGATCCTCGATCACCTGCGCGACAGCGGCGTGGCCACCTATGTCGGCGCCGGCAAGGCGCGCTTTGTCGGCCCGCACACGATCGAGCTTGCCGACGGCACACAGCTCAGCGCCGAGAAATTTATTATCTGCGCCGGCGCCCGCGCCCGCTCGCCGGGCTTCCCTGGCGGCGAGCACACGCTCAGCTATGCCGATGTCTGGTCGCTCGAGCGCCTGCCGCGCTCGCTGGTGGTGATCGGCGGCGCGGCCACCGGCTGCCAGCTCGCCTCGGTGTTTGCCGCGTTTGGCGCCTGCGTGACGCTGCTCGATATCGCTCCGCGGCTGCTTATGGCCGAAGACGAGATGGTGTCGCGCGGGGTCGCCGAAGCGTTCGCACAGCGCGGGATCGAAGTCATTACCGGCATCGGCGGCATCACGCAGCTCGAGCGCCACGCCGGCGAGCTGGAGCTGCAGTTCTCGACCGGCCAAGGCCCAACAGCTATCGCAGCCGAGGCGGTGGTGCTGGCGATCGGTACCACCGGCAATATCGAGGAGCTTAACCTGGAGGCAGCCGGGGTGCAGCACGAGCGCGGCGCGGTCGTGGTCGACAACACGCTGCGCACCAGCGCGGCGCACATCTACGCCGCCGGCGACATCACCGGGCGCATGCCGCTGGTGCAGAGCGGCAGCCAGCAGGGGCGCATCGCCGCCGAAAATGCCATACTGGGTGTCGATCGGGTCGCCAGCCACCAGATCGTGCCACACGGCGGCTTCACCGACCCGGAGTACGCCAGCGTGGGGCTCACCGAGCAGGCCGCGCGCGCCCGCTACGACTGCGTGGTGGCCGAAGTGCCCTACGCCGACCTCGACCGCGCGGTGATCGACGGCCGGCCGCAGGGCAGCTGCAAGCTGATCGTCTCGCGCCAGTCGCACAAGATCGTCGGCGCGCACGTGTTCGGCGAGCAGGCTGTCGAAATCGTGCAGATCGTCGCCGCCTGTATGGCCGCGAACATGCGCGTCGAGCGGCTGGCCGATCTCGAGCTGGCCTACCCAACCTACACCGCGATCGTCGGGCTGACCGCCCGCCAGGTGGTGCGCGAGCTGGGCATGGTGCCGCTAGCGCCTTCGTGGCGCGCGCTTGGGCGCCTGCACATCGCCGAGTGGGAGCGCAGCGCGGCCTGATCGCACCACAACACCAACCGCATCCCCCTCTCCTGCTTGCGGGAGAGGGGCCAAACGCATGAGAAAGCCGCCTTGCGCGGGCCTCGCTTGCGAAAAAACTAGGCCACTTTGCGCCGTTGCGCACGCATTTGACATCACCGCGCGGGTAGCGTATAATGCGTCCCGTTGCCGCGTGCGGTAGCTTCAATATGGGTCGGTACCGAAGTGGCCAACCGGGGCAGACTGTAAATCTGCTGGCTTACG
>CALLYN010000483.1 GCA_937858455.1 uncultured Kouleothrix sp. | reverse complement strand
CGGCAAAGCCGGGCGCCGCACAAGAAAACACAAGTAATCAAACGGAGTTGGTATGGCAAGGTGGCACGCTAGATCGTTTCGCGCCGCGCCACGCCCTCTTCGGTGGCGGCGTGCGCCACAGCCGCGGCGATCGCCGGCACGATCGCGCGGTTGAACACGCTGGGAATAATATACTCCTCGCTCAGCTCATCGGGCGCGATCACCGCCGCGAGCGCCTCGGCGGCGGCCAGGCGCATGCCCGGCGTGATCGCCCGCGCCCGCGCGTCGAGCGCGCCGCGAAAGATGCCGGGGAAGCTCAGCACATTGTTGATCTGGTTCGGGTAGTCCGACCGGCCGGTGGCCACGATCCGCGCCACATCGCGCAGCTGCTCAGGGTCGCCCTCGGGGATGGGGTTGGCCAGCGCGAACACGATCGAGTCGGGCGCCATCAGGCGCACCAGCTCGGGCGTGAGGATGTTGCCGGTCGAGACGCCGATAAACACGTCGGCGCCGGCTAGCGCCTCGCGCAGCCCGCCCGAGCGCAGCTCGCGGTTGGTGGCCTCGGCCACGCGCCGCTGCATGGGCGGCAGACCGGCCACGTCGTCGCGCCGCAGAATCCCGCGCAGGTCGCAGGCCAGCACCTCGCCCACGCCCGCCGCCAGCAGGTTCAGGATGATCGCGGTGCCGGCCGCGCCAACGCCGTTCACCACCACGCGCGCGGCCTCCAGGCGCTTGCCGACGATCCGCAGCGCGTTGCGCAGCGCCGCTAGCGCCACCACGGCGGTGCCGTGCTGGTCGTCGTGCATCACCGGGATGTCCAGGCTGGCGCGCAGCCGATCCTCGACCACGAAGCACTTCGGCGCGGCGATGTCTTCGAGGTTGATCGCGCCGAACACCGGCGCGATCTGCTCGACGGTGGCGACGATTGTGTCGGCGTCCTGGCCGGCCAGGCACAGCGGGAAGGCGTCGATATCGGCCAGCTCTTTGAACAGGATAGCCTTGCCCTCCATCACCGGCAGCGCCGCGGCCGCGCCCAGGTTGCCCAGCCCGAGCACCGCGCTGCCGTCGCTCACCACCGCCAGGCTGTTGCGCTTGATCGTGAGTGAGTGCGCCGCCTCGGGCTGCTCGGCGATGCGCTGGCACACGCGCGCCACGCCGGGCGTGTATACCATCGAGAGGTCGTCGCGCGTCTTGAGCGGCACGCGGCTCTGGATCGCCAGCTTGCCGCCCAGGTGCGCCAGAAACACCCGGTCGCTCGACTGCAGCACCTCGACGCCGGGCAGCTGGTTGATTGCCGCCACCAGCCGGTCGCCGTGCTCGTCGTTCTGCACGCGCACCGAAATATCGCGCACGATCACGTCGCGCTCGGCGCGCACAATGTCGATCGCGCCGATGTCGCCGCCGTTCTCGCCGATCGCGGTGGTGAGCCGCCCGAGCATCCCGGTGCGGTTGGCGATGCGGCAGCGCAGGGTGATGGTGTAGGCGATCATGGCATGACCTCGACTTCTTCTGATGGCGGTTCTTCTGGCTAGCGTACCGCGAGCGGGTTACATTCCGGTGGGCCTGCCAACGAGCCACGCCCTGGCTAGAAGGGTGGGTGGCCGACCATCACGTGCTGGTGGTGACCACAACTCTTCAGACCAGGGCGCCACGAATACTGTAGCATGGGCCTGGCAGGATGGGAATAGGCCATAAGAGTAGACTGGCACCGGTACCAGTGTGCTGCCGTATATAGTTCTGAAGTCCTATTCGCGGCCATGCACGGGCGCGATTTTTTTGGCCCAGTTGATCCCCGAAGGCATACGGGCGCGCCCCGTGGCGCCCGAGTGGTGATCGCGCCGGTGCTAACGTTTGATGATCGATCGCGCGAGCTTATCGGCCAGGCCGGTGTAGCTCTCGGGCGCCAGCGCGCGCAGCTCGTCCTTCACGGCGTCGGCGATGTCGAGCGTCTCGACAAAGGCGCGCAGGTCGGCGAGGGTGAGCGCGCGGCCGCGCGTAAGCCGCTTGAGCAGCTCGTATGGCTCGGGGTAGCCCTCGCGGCGCAGGATCGTCTGCACGGCCTCGGCCAGCACCTCGGGGTGCGATTGCAGCTCGGCCAGCATGCGCTCGCGGTCGGGGGCGAGCTTGCCGAGGCCGCGGCCGAGCCGGCGGTAGGCGAACAGGCTGTGGCCGAGCGCAACGCCGATATTGCGCAGCACCGTGCTGTCGGAAAGGTCGCGCTGCAGGCGCGACACCGGCAGCTTGCGGCTGAAGAATTCGAGCAGCGCGTTCGCCAGGCCCAGGTTGCCCTCGGCGTTCTCGAAGTCGATCGGGTTGACCTTGTGCGGCATAGTCGACGACCCTACCTCGCCGGGCTTGGGCGCCTGCACCAGGTAGCCATCGCTGATATAGCGCCACAGATCCTGCGATAGATCGATCAGCACCGTGTTCAGGCGCTTGAGCGCGTCGAACAGCTCGGCCAGGCTGTCGTGCGGCTCGATCTGCGTCGTCAGCAGCAGCGGCTCGAGGTCGAGCGTGCGCACAAA
>CALLYN010000482.1 GCA_937858455.1 uncultured Kouleothrix sp. | reverse complement strand
CACCGCCGCCGCCTCGGCCACCGCCGCCGCCAGCAGCTCGCGCGCGGCAGGCAGCTCGGCCAGTGCGCCATTGGGCACGCGCAGCAGCGCCGTAAGCGCGTTGATGCCCACGTTCACCACCAGCTTGCCCCATACCAGCGCGTCGAGATCGTCGGCAAGCTCGGCGGGCAGCCCACAGGCGCCAAACAGCTCGGCCAGCGCGCGCATTGCCGGGCGGCTGGGCGCGGCGCCGAAGATTGTGGCACCCTGGCCGGCGTGGCGCACCTGCCCTGGCCCGAGCAGCGTGGCGCCTAGCGCCGTGACGCCCTGGCCTACTCGGCCGCCGCCCAAAGCGGCGGCCAGCTGCTCGCGGTTGCCGACACCATTCTGCAGCGTAACGACCACCGTACCGGTGCCAAGAGCCGAGAGCTGAGCACCAAGCATGTCGTCGTGCGAGATGAGCGTTTCGGGCCCTGGTTCTTGCTGCCCGGTTCTCAGCAGCTGTCGCGCCTGCTCGGCGGCCCAGCCAGTCTGCGCAGCTTTCACCAGCACCAGCGCGAAGTCGCACGGGCCAATCGCCGACGCGTCGGCGGTAGCGTGCGGGTGGCGCGTCGCCAGCTCGCCGCCCAGCTCGCGCCGCAGCCCCTCGGCGTTGATCGCGTCGACGTGGGCCTGCCAGGGGTCAAGCAGCCAGACTTCGGCGCGCTCGCACAGGTAGAACCCGAGCAGGCTGCCCATCGCGCCCGCGCCAATAATCGCAATCTTCATACGCTTCACCGGCGCAGGTCTCAGCCCTCAAGCTCGCGCAGGATCGAGGGGTCGAGCGGAAAGCTATTTTCAGGGCCAGGGAACGTGCCGCCGTGGATATCGTCGGCATACTGGCGGATCGCCTGGCTCATGAGAGCGCCGGCGTCGAGGTAGCGGTTGCCCCAGGGCAGGCCCAGGCCAGGGAACAGCCCGAGCATCTCGTGGGTCAGCAGCACCTGGCCATCGCAGGCCGGCCCCGCGCCAATGCCGATCGTCGGCACCTTGAGCCTGCGGGTGATCAGCGCGCCCAGGTCGGCCGGAACCGCCTCCATCAGCACGGCCCAGCAGCCGGCGGCCTCCATGGCCAGCGCGTCGTCGAGGATGCGCCGCGCCGCGTCGGCGCTGCCACCGCCTTGCACCACCACGCCGCCGAGGCTGGCGGCCGTCTGGAGCGTGAGGCCAATATGGCCGATCACGGCGATGCCGGCGTCGACGATTGCGCGCGCGATCGGGGCCTGCTTGGCGCTGCCTTCGAGCTTCACGCAGTCCATGCCAGCCTCTTTGATATGCCGGCCGGCGTTGCGCACGGCCTCGGCGGTATCGGCCTGGTACGACATAAACGGCATGTCGCCCACCAGCAGCGCGTGCCTGGCGGTGCGGCCCACCGCCTTGGCGTGGTGGATCATCTCGTCCATCGTCACGGGGGCGGTGCCGCCGTAGCCCAGCACCACGGCGCCGAGCGAGTCGCCTACCAGGATCACGTCGATCCCGGCCTCGTCGACGAGCCGGGCAAATGGAGCATCGTAGGCGGTGAGCATGGTAAACTTCTGCTTGCCCTTGCGGGCCTGAAGCGCGGGGATGGTGACTTTTTGCAGAGACATAGCGTTGCTCCTGGTAATCAGACTGCCAACTACGTGCTCTCGAAAAACGCCAGCGCGGCCGCCACGTACACTCGCGCAGCTTGCACAACCTCGTCGAGGTCGACGAACTCGTCGGGCTGGTGCGGGATGCGCTTATTGCCGGGGCCATACACCACCACCGGGATCTGGCGGTCGCGCGCGAGGATGACGCCATCGGTGGCGCCGGGCACGCCGCCGTACGCCGGCGCGGCGCCGTACACGCGGCCGTGCGCGCCGGCCACCGCGCGCACCAGCGGATGATCGGCGGCGATCTCGGTGGCGGGCCGGTCGTCGACCACCTCGACGGCATAGCGATACGCCGGAAACTCGCCGCACAGCTCGGCCATGATCGCCTCGATGCGCGCGATCAGCTCGGCGTGGCGCTGGCTCGGCAGGCTGCGGATGTCGAGAAAGGCATCGCACTGGTCGGGCAGGCAGTTGATCTGGCTGGCGTCGCCGCTCAGCGGCGCGCGGGCGATCGTCGGGGTGATATACGGCTTGCCGAGCAGCGGGTGCGTGCCGTGCTCGGCCTGCTGCCGGGCCTCGAGCTCGATGATCCGCGCCAGCAGGCGCACCATCGCGGCGAGCGCGTTCACGCCTTCTTCGGGCATGGCGCCGTGGGCGATCCGGCCATAGGCCAGCAGGCGCAGCCGCAGCGAACCCTTGTGCGCCACGCACACCTCGCGCTCCTCGGGCTCGCAGATGATCGCGCCCGCCGCGCCATCGGCATGGCCACGCGCGACGATGTGCTTGATACCCAGCATCAAGCCTTCTTCATCCACTGGAACGAGCAGGCGGATGCGTCCGGCGAAGGGCGCGCCGGCCATCTGGAGCGCGCGCACCGCGAACAGCATCGCCGCCACGCCGGCCTTCATATCGGCGGTGCCGCGGCCGTACATGCGCCGGCCCTCGACCACAGCGCCAAATGGGTCGTAGCGCCAGGCCGCGCGGTCGCCCGGCGTGACGACATCGGTGTGGCCCTCGAAGATCAGCATCGGGCCGCCGCCCAGGCGGCCGGGCAGGTCGGCGATCACGTTTGGCCGCCCGGGCGCCACCTCGTCCCACAGCGGGCGCAGCCCCCACTCGCTCAACAGGCCGTGCACGAGCCGCGCGGCGCGCTCTTCGTTCGCGCCTGGCATGCCCGGCAGAAATACGCTGGGCGTGCGCACCAGCTCGGCCAGAAACGCCAGCATGCCGTCGGCGTCGAGGTGCGCTAGCGCGCGGGAGGTGGCGTCGGCCATAGAATGGCACCTGTAGCTATCCACAGATTACACAGACGACACAGATTGATAAAACTAGGGCTTGCGCAGTTGGCGCGCTCAGCTTTGGCAGAGCGGTACTCTATCTTTGTATCGTGTGCGATTTTCCCGCACTCTGCGCGGAAAAACTGCACACAGAGATGCACAAGTACCATTCATCTGTGCCATCTGCGTAATCTATGGCCGTTTACGGATCTATACTCCTGCGATCCGGCTCGCCAGCACGGCGGCAGCGCTGAGCAGCAGTGCCAGCGCGACCGCCAGCGCGTCGGCGCCGCGGAATGTCAGCACCCGGCGCTTGGTGCGGCGCGGCGCGCCGGGCGCGCCACCGCGGTAGCAGCGCGCATTCATGGCCGTTGTCAGCAGCTCGGCGCGGTTGAGCGCGTTGACGAACAGCGGGATGAGAATACCGCCGACCTTGCGGGCGCGCTGCAGCAGGCCGCCCTGGTCGAAGCGCTCGCCGCGCGCGGCCTGGGCCTTGATCAGGCGCTCAAGCTCGGCCACCAGCAGCGGCACAAACTTCAGCGCAATCACCGCCACCATCACCAGCTCGTTTACCGGCACGCGCAGGCGCTTGAGCGGCTCGCACATCACCTCTAGGCCATCGGCAAGATCCATCAGCGGCGTGGTGTACATGAGCGTGCTCGTCCAGTAATACAGCAGCACCACGCGCACCAGCAGCACCACGCCCTGGCGCAGGCCCTCAAGCGAGATCGACAAGATCCACCAGCTCCAGAGCGTGCCGGCGGGCGAGGGCGTGGGGTAGAACAGCACCTGGAAGGCGAAGATGATCAGCATGGTGTTGAACAGCAGGCGCATGCCGCGCAGGGTATAGCTCAGCGGCACGCGCGACACCGCCTGGATGACGGCGGCAGCCAGCAGCAGCACGCCGTAGGCGGCGAAGCTCGTGCGCGAGAGAAACGTGGCCAGCATCAGCGCGGCCACCGCCAGCATCTTGGCGCGCGGGTCGAGCCGGTGGATCGGCGAGCGCAAATTGAGGTACTGGCCGAATGTGATGTCGCGCGCGAACTCAACTGCCATAGGCGTAAGCCCTAAAACTCCAGAAAAAGAGATATTTGGAGGAACTCGTCCCTCCAATATAACCCTTTTCAGACGGCTTCTAACGAAGATAAAGCGCCAAGCGCTGTGCCGTAGCCCGCATTGGCCGGCAGCGTCAGGCGCATCCCATACCAGTCGCCGACCAGCCCGAGCACAGCCCGCACGCTGGGCATGTCGGTGAGGTGGCCGATCACCACCACGCGGTCGAGGCGCTGCGCCCGCGCGGCATTGATCGCGGTGACGGCGATCACCTGGCCGACCAGCGTTACCAGCGCTGCAGCAAGGTCTTCGCGGCGCACGTCGGCCGGATGGCGCGACAGGCGGCCAAAGTTCACGGCGGTGGCGCTGGCCGGCAGCCGGCCGATCGGCCCGCCAACCACATCGCCGAGGCTCAGGTCGGCGCCGTTGGCGTCGCCGGCGCGCGCCAGCGCGTCGATCTCGCCAGGATCCACGGTACCGACCAGCAGGCGCGCCAGTCCGAGCAGTGTGCCGCCGCCTACCGCCGAGCCGGTGACGTGGGCATACTGGCCGTCGCGCGCCGACACCACCGCCGTGCCCGAGCCGGCGCTCACCACCAAGGCCGGCACGGCTTCGTCGCCGCCAGCCAGGCGCACCAGCGCCTGGCCG
>CALLYN010000481.1 GCA_937858455.1 uncultured Kouleothrix sp. | reverse complement strand
CGCCGCGCGCGCGGTAGAAGGCGCGGTGCATGAACCCCTCCTTCGACGGCTTGTCGCCGGCAACGTGTGCGAAGCCGGCGTCAAGCTTGGAGATGCGCGCGGGGTCGAGCCGGCCCAGGCAGGAATTGGTCGGCGTCATCAGATAGCCGTCCGGCAGGCGGGCCGAAATGTTGCCGGCGCTGCCGACGCTGTAGCCGCGCGCGAACAGGCTTCTGCCCAGTTCGGCGAGCAGCAGCCGAAGATCCGCTTCGCTCATTCGGTCATCGCCAGGGCGTTGGCAAAAAAGTCTCGCCCGCCGAAGTTGCCGCTCTTCAGCGCCAGCAGCATGTCTGGCCGCGCGCCGCCGGCGGGCGCATGGGTCCAGGGCACGCCGGGGTCGATCTCCGGCCCGATGCGCAGCTGTGAAACGCCCAGCCGCTGCACCACCGCACCCGAGGTCTCGCCGCCCGCCACCACCAGGCGCCGCACGCCGCGGGCCACCAGCCCCTCGGCCACGGTTGCCAGAATATCCTCGATGAAGGCGCCGGCCTTCTCGCGGCCCATCTTCGCCTGGATCTTTTCCACGACATCCGGGGGTGCGCTGGCGGCGATCAGCACCGGCATGGGCTTGTCGGCAGCCCAGTCCAGCGCCGCCTGGGCCGCGGCCTGCGGCGCGCCGTAGGCCAGCGGGTCGATGGCGAAATGCGCCATGCGCGCCTGGGCCGCGCGCGACCAGCACGCGCGCGTGGTGGGCCTGCCGGCGGCCGGGCACAACGCCAATCAGGATAACCCGGCCGCGTTCAATCGCGCGCTGCTGGCATTTCTGGCGAGCCTGTGACGCGTGCCTACTCGGCCGCGCCTGTGCGGCCGTAGGGGTACCACCACGGCTTGCGCTCCTGGCTGAAATCCCAGTGCACGTGCTTGGTTTCAAGAAAGGCCTCGAGGCCCTCCTCGCCCAGCTCGCGCGAGCCGCCCGAGAACTTCATGCCGCCGAATGGCCCGGCGTCGTTGTCGGTGAGCGGGTCGTTCACCCAGCACGTTCCGGCCTTCACCTCCTCGTAGTACTGCTTGACCTTTTTCGGGTCGCTGGTGTACAGGTTCGCGCCCAGGCCATAGTCGCAATCGTTGGCCAGCGCGATCGCCTCGTCGAAATCGCGGTAGGCCATGATCGGGATGGTGGGGCCAAATGTCTCTTCGTGCATGATCCGGTGCGAGTGGTCGACGCCCGTCAGCACGGTTGGCTCGTAGAAGAAGCCGCGCGCGAGCTGCGGCGGGCGGCGGCCGCCGGCAAGAATGCGCGCGCCGCGCTGGCGAGCCTCGTCGACATGCTCCTCGACCTTGCGGCGGTAGCGCTCGCCGATCAGCGGGCCGATATCGGTGGCTGGGTCGCTGCCGGGGCCGAGCCGCAGCGTTTTGACATAATCGACCAACCGCTCGGTGAAGGGCTGCGCAATGCTGGCGTGCACATACACGCGCTCGGTGCTGGTGCATACCTGGCCGGCGTTGAGCAGCGCGGCCCATGCCACGCCCGGCACCGCCACGTCGAGGTCGGCGTCCTCGGCCACGATAAACGCATCTTTGCCGCCCAGCTCGAGGTGGGTGCGCTTGACGCGCTCGGCCGCCAGGCGCGCGATCTCGCGGCCGGTGGCGAACGAGCCGGTGAACGCGATCATGTGGGTATCGCGGCTCACCACCAGCTCGCGCCCAACCGTCGCGCCGTAGCCGCTGACGATGTTCACCACGCCGGGCGGCAGGTGGTCGAAGATCTCGGCGAACAGCAGCGTGCTGAGCGGCGTCATCTCGCTGGGCTTGATGATCACGGTGTTGCCGGCGGCCAGCGCGGGCGCGACCTTCCAGCTCATCAGCAGGATGGGGTAGTTCCACGGCACAATCGCCGCCACCACGCCGTAGGGC
>CALLYN010000480.1 GCA_937858455.1 uncultured Kouleothrix sp. | reverse complement strand
TCGAGGCGACCGGCACCAGCACGCTGCTCTCGGCGGCGGCGCCGGCCAGGCTCGTGGCGTCGCGCACTACCAGGTAGCTATAGATCTCGTCCTCGGGCGCCATCCAGATCTCATCGCTGCCGCCCGGCCCGTAGCGGCTGTAAGCAGCGTCCAGCAGCACCTTCAGCCGCGCCTCGTTGTTGCCGTGCGTCATGGTGTTGAGCCAGAAGTGCCGGTCCGGCCCTGCGTTCGCCGCCATCCACGCCAGCACATCGGTGGCGCTGGTGTCGCTATCGAGCGAGGTATCGCGGCCAATCTGCGTCGACGCGCCGCTTACGGCGCTGGCGCTGCGGTCGCCGCTGGCGTAGTCCGGCCCGTCGACGCGCATCAGCGGGTTGCCGCCGGTCTCGTTCACCAGCAGCGTCGTCGTGCCGGCGCGCACGCTGTTGAAAGGCGCGTCGTAGCCGGTGTCGAAGCATGGCGCGGCAAACGAGATCTGCGTATGCTCGGGGTGCGCGCTCGCCGCCAGCACGCGCTGCACCACCGCGTAGCCATCGAGGATATTCTGGGCGTCGGTGGTGCTGCCGTAGCACGCGTGGTCGCGCGTGTGATCGCCCACATTCCAGCCCTGGTTCACCAGCGCCACCAGCCCCGGCTGATCAATAATCCAGCCCGGCTCCTGGCGCGTCGGGCTTACTTTCTCGCCGATCACAAACAGGCTCGCGCGCCAGCCCTTCGCGCTTATCGCGTCGATCTGCGCCTGCAGGTACACGTTGTCGTCCATCCCGTGCGACCACGCCCACTTCTTGTTGCCCAGCAGCGCCGCCTTTTCGGCCGAAACACGGCCCGGCGCCGCGCCCGGCACAAACGTGACCACCGCCAGCCCAGCTCTGTCGCTGCTGAAGACGAAATCGCCCGTGCCTGGGTCGAAGCTCACGCTCTGCACCGGCACGCCGCCCACCGTGGCGCTGGCCTGGCTGGCGCCCACGCCCAGGTGCGCAACATACGACACGGTTTGGTAGAACAGCCTGGGCAGCGCCGCGCGGCTGATCGTGAATGTGAAGCTGTAGGCTGTGCTGCCGGCCCGCGCAGCATCCGCCCCGTGGTTCATGCGCGCCGCGCCAAGGCAGAGCGCCAGGGCAAGCACGCCCGCCACGGCCCAGCTCGCGCGCTTCGTCCATACCATCGCCCGCATCGCATCGTTCCTTTGCACTCGGATCGCAAGCACAGCCACTCGCCCGGCGCTGCGCGCCCAGCGCCTGAGTGTGTGCCATAAAGAAAACGCAGCAGCCATGCCCCAGATACTGGAGCGGCGCCGAGCGATGCGCCCGTTTGGTGCCGGCACAGGCGCCATGTCAGTCGAATATCAGACGTAAGAGGGTTGACTTACCTTTTTTAAACGATATGATGGGCCTACACTAAGCTATCGCTTCTCGAGCACACGAGGCACGTATGAATGTGCTGGCACGGGTGCGGGCGCGAGCGCAGGCGCGCCGCCCCATCGAGCCACAGCTCACCCCGGACATCCCGCTCTCGCCAAGTGCAGTCAAGCGCGGGTTACGCCTTTCGATCTTCGAAGGCCTGCTCTCAAACATCCACATCACCGTCACCAGCGGCGCGTTCCTCACCGGCTTCGCGCTGCTGCTGGGCGCGCACGACTTCGAGCTTGGCCTGATCGCCGCGCTGCCGTTTGTCGGCCAGCTATTTCAGTTCGTTGGCGCCTACCTCGAGGCCCGCATGGGCAACCGGCGCATGCTCACCGCCGTCACCGCTGCGGGCAGCCGCATACTGTGGGCGCTGATCGCCGCGCTGCCGTTTGTGAGCGTGCTGGGCGCGGCCCGGCTGCCGGTGTTCCTGCTGGTGCTGGCGGTGTCGCAGGCGCTGATCGGCATCGCCGGCAACGCCTGGACCAGCTGGATGAGCGACCTGGTGCCGGCACGCCAGCGCGGGCGCTACTTCGGCATGCGCAACACGATCACCAGCATCACGGCGATGAGCGCGTCGTGGCTGGCCGGCCGCGGGCTCGACTACTACCGCGGCGCGCAGAACGAGGCCGCCGGCTATGCGCTGATCTTCACCACGGCGGTGGTGTGCGCGCTCGCCGGCGCGCTGCTGCTCACGCGCCAGCCCGAGCCGCCTACCCGCCGCAGCCAGCGCGTCGAGATCAAATCGCTGTTCACCGCCCCGCTGCGCCACCAGCGCTTCCGCACGCTCTCGCTGGCCTCGGCCGGCTGGGCGCTGCCGATCGGCATCTCGGCGCCATTCTTCAACGCCTACGGCATCCAGACACTGCACCTCTCGTTCGCGTCGCTGGCGATCTTCTCGATCGTCACCAGCGCGGTGGCCCTGGTGACCCAGCCGCTGATTGGCCGCCTGCAAGATCGCTACGGCGACAAGCGCGTCATGGTCGCCTCGGTGCTGGGCGCAGTGCTGCTGCCATGGGGCTGGGTGGTGGCGACGCCGACGTTTATGCTGCCGCTGTGGCTGAACGCGGCCGGCTCGGGGATCTTCTGGCCGGGGATCACGCAGGGCTGGATGAACCTGGTGATGGACCGCGCCCCGGCCGAGAACCGTGGGGCATACGTGGCGTCGTTCGGGGCAATTACCGGCCTTGGAACATTTATTGCAAGCTTGCTAGGCGGCGCGATCGCCACGGCGCTGGGCGGCACGCTGATCCAGGTTGGCCCGCTCGCGCTCAACCACTACGCCATCCTGTTCGTGCTTAGCAGCCTGGGCCGCGCGTGTATGGCGCTGGTGTTCGCCCGCAAACTTTGAGCGCAATTTTTAATGCAACGCCAACAATATTGGCCGTCGGAATCGCAGGTACTGTGTTACAATACTCGCAGGCAGCATAAGCTGGAATGCGGAGGTACTATGCGGCGCGACAATAGCCGCACGACTGAAGAGGTCGGCGCTTGGGAGCAGCTTGCACTGCGGCGCGACGCAGTGGCGTACGCGCGTGGCGCGCTGATCTACACGCCCAATCACCCAGCCGATGACTTGCTGCTGCTGTGCGGCGGCCAGGTCGCGCTCCACATGATCTCCGACGAAGGCCGCGCCCTGACGATCCGCGTGGTCGAGCCGGGCGAGCTTTTCGGCCAGATCGCGCTCGGCGAGCACGGCAACTACGACACATTCGCCGAAGCGCTTACGCCCGCGACGATCTACCGCATCTCGCGCGCCGACGTGCGCGCCATGATCGAGCGCGAGCCCTCGCTTGGCCTCGATCTGCTCGAAGATCTCACGCGCCACCGCCAGGCCGTCAGCCGGCTGTTCGACGAAGTGGCGTTCAAGTCGGTTCCGGCGCGCCTGGCCACGCTGCTGCTCGACCTGGCCGAGAGCGGCGGCGACGCACAGCCCTCGCGCGTGGCACGCCGCAGCCACCGCCAGCTGGCCGAGCGTATCAACGCCTACCGCGAGACGGTCACCAAGGTGATCAACCAGTTCCGCGCGGCCCGGCTGCTCGAGATCGACCGCTCGTTTATTACGCTGCTCAACCCGCGCGGCCTCGAAGAGCTGGCCCAGGGCTAGGGCGAACACCGAGCCGCGAAGCTGCTTCCTTTTCCCAACAACCGGCTGCACAAACATAGGGCGCGGAGCGAGGGTCAGCCTCTCCTCCGCGCCCTGATTGTGTATCGCCAATCTATTTCTCTTGCTCGTCGCGCGGCCGGCGCGGCGCCTCGCCGTAGCGGTCGCGGCGCTCGTCGACGCGGCGCGAAAGCTCGCCGCCGTAGCGCTCCTGG
>CALLYN010000479.1 GCA_937858455.1 uncultured Kouleothrix sp. | reverse complement strand
GAGCGCCGCCAGCCAGGTGCGCGGCCGGCCGGCCCGCGATTGCACGCCGGCGCGCAGCAGCGTGGCCACGCCATAGGCCGCCAACACCGCCAGGCAGATCTGCGTGACGATCGCGTAGCGCGCCGGGAAGCGCGTGATCTGCACGAGCTTCAGCTGGAACAGCGCCAGGTATGGCAGCGGCACATCGGTCTGCGTGCCGAACCACTTCAGCCGCGGCCCCAGCGACAGCAGCCAGAAGCACGCGCCCACCACGAGCCAGAAGCGCGCGCCGCGCCGCTGCGCGAGCGCGCCCAGCAGCGCCAGCGCCAGTAGCACGTAGCTGCTGCTCACCACTGTGGGGATGATCCCCGGCGCGTTTAGCGCCGCCGCTTGGCGCGCCGCCCAGCCGCCCCAGATCGGGCTGGCCGGGTTGGGCAGCAGAAATTCGGCGACATCGGCCGAGTGGTAGATCGTGTCGATCTCTTTGCGCAGCATATACGGGTTGTCGCTCGCTAGCTCGCGCAGCATCGGTAGCACATATGGCAGCAGCACCGCCAGCGCCAGCGCGCCGGCTACGATCGCCGGCGGCAGGATGCGCCGCCACTCACGCGGGCTGCGCGCCAGCGCCGCGCCCACCGCTAGCAGCGAGTACAGCCCCAGGTAGATCACGAACTGCCAATCGCACAGCGCGGCGCACGCCAGCGCGGCGGCGCACGCCAGGATGGCACGCCAGTTCCACCCCCCGGCGCGCAGCAGGCGGCGCAGCGCCAGGATGTAGAGCGGCAGGAACTCGACTGACAGCATGTTGTACTGGCCTACCCGCCAGTGGAACAGCTGCGTTGGCCCGAAGGCGAAGGCCACGCCCGCCAGCAGCGCCCCGGCGCGGCTGCCCGTCACGTCGTAGGCCAGCCAGGCCATGCTGAAGCAGGTAGCCACGAAGATCGCCAGCCCGATCAGGTTAAAGGCCGGCACCAGGCCAAGCAGCGGTTGGAGCGGGATCGACAGCAGGGCGTGGAGCGTGTTGGTGGTGAAATAGCGCAGGCTGACGCCCTCGGGGTAGTACAGCATGCCCGTGACGAACGGCGAGCTGTGGCGCGCCACTAGCGCCTCGCGGAACCACCAGAACGACCACAGGAACTGCTCGGCGTCGACCGAGCGCCCGGCCACATGGTCGCTCAGCAGCGCCGCTAGCGGCCAGGTGAACCACAGCGCTAGCGCCAGCGCGGCCGCGCATATCAGGGCGACGAAACGGCGATCCATGGAACCTCGGGGCATGTCGGGCGTTGGGCTTTAGAAGATGCGCTTGCCCAGCGCCGAGAGCGCGAACTCAACCGCAAGCTCGGCGGTTACATTGTGCGAATCGAGGATCGGGTTGACCTCGACCAGATCCATGCCCAGCAGCTTGCCCGATTGGGCCACCATCTCCATGGCCAGGTGTGCCTCGCGGTACGAGATACCGCCCAGCACTGGCGTGCCGACGCCGGGCGCGTCGGCCGGGTCGAGCGCGTCGAGATCCAGGCTCACGTGTACGCCGGCGGTGCCCATGCCCACGCGCATGAGCGCCTCGTCCATCACCGCCGCCAGGCCGCGCCGGTCGATATCGTGCATGGTGAATACCTGAATGCCCGAATGGCGCAGCGCCTCGCGCTCGGCCGTGTCGAGGTCGCGGATGCCGATCAGCACCACGTCGCTGTCGCGCAGCACCGGCCCATCGCCCAGCAGGCCGGCCAGGCGCGCGTGTCCGCGGCCGGTGAGCGCGGCCACGCTCATGCCGTGGATGTTGCCGGAAGGTGTGGTATCGGGCGTGTTGAAGTCGCCGTGCGCGTCGACCCAGATCACGCCGATGCGCCGGCCGCGCGCCACGCCGCTGATCGAGCCGATCGACAGGCTGTGGTCGCCGCCGAGTATCAGCGGAAACATGCCCTCGGCCACCGCCGTCGCCACCTGGTGCGCCAGATCGAGGTTCACCTGCACAATTGCGTCGAGGTAGCGCAGGCGCTCGTGCGGCGTGGGCGGCTCGAACTGCTCGGCCTGCGGCACCACGATATTGCCAAGGTCGCGCACGCGGTGGCCCAGCGCTTCAAGGCGCTCTTTCAGGCCGGCGTAGCGGATCGCGCCCGGCCCTAGGTCGACTCCGCGCCGGCCTGCGCCCAGGTCTACCGGCGTTCCGATAATCGCGATATCGCGCATATGTGTTCTCCTCTGCTCGCGGCTGTGCGATCGGCGGCGCTACGCTGCGCCGGGCCGGCTGCATTGTACCACGAGCGCGCGCCTGGCCCACGCAAAGCGGCGCGCCCGGCATTGCCGGGCGCGCCGCGCTGCTAGCGAGTTACGCAGTGGTAGGCTTACAGGCCGTCGGGCGTCACCTGGCCGCTTCGGCCGATCGGTGCATTGTCGTTTGCGCCTACCTCCCAATAGCCGCCGCCGGGAACCATCGCCGGCGCAAGCGGCGCACCCACAATGCCGCCACTCGCGGGAACGCCCGTCACAATGCCTTCGGTCGGCCCGGCCATTGGCGCCGGCATGGGCGTAGGCCCGCCGACCTCGGCCGCGCGGTGGTAGCGCAGCTGCCCACTGGCAACCATGGCGTCGATCGTCTCGTTCGCGTCAGTATCGCTGAAGCCTAGCTGCTCCCGCAAGATCTTGCTCATCTCGCGGCGCCCATCGAGCTCGGCGCCCTCCCAGCGGCCGCCAAAGCGATCCTTCAGTACCTGCACGGCGTCCTGGTAACTTTTTTCAGCCATAGCCTCCTCGCTTTGCTAACAAGCTCCGCGAGGATCAAGGCAAGAGCTATGCCGTGGGCATGGCGCGAAAGATGCACAGCGGCTATGGCCGCTCGATTATGGCCGCTCGATCTGCTCGATGACGGCGGCGGTGGGCGCGAACTCGAAGCGTACCTGGCCGAGTGCGCCGCGCAGCTCGGCCACGCGCGCGGCCAGCGGCTGTTGCTCGGGCTGCCTGACGCGCCACTCGCCACGGCCCTGCTTGACGATCAGCTCGTAGTTGCTCACCACCGCCAGCGCCACCGGCTGGCCGTCTGCCAGCGCGAGCGCAGCTTCGAGCGCCTGTACCAGCGCCTGGTACATGGCCGTCGGCTCGGTGACGCCGCGCACCACGAGCTCGCCGGCCCTGCGACCGCGCGGCGTAAGCAGCACCCAGCGCACCGGGCGCTGGCCTGCCGGCGAGCGCACCGCCTGCGCCATGTCGACGGCACCGTTGCGCGCCACGTCGAAGTAGCCGGCCGAACCGACGTAGGCGAGAACCTCGCCGGTGGTGTGATCGAGCGCGACGATCGCCGCCGACAGCCCCTCACCGAGCACCCTCACGTGATCGTTCGCGA
>CALLYN010000478.1 GCA_937858455.1 uncultured Kouleothrix sp. | reverse complement strand
GCGTGCCCACCAGGCCGGGCGGCACGTCTTCGGGCGGGGTCGGGTAGAACTCGGCTGTGATGCCGGTGGGCTTGTCGCGCCCGCGCCCGTACCACAGCAGGTACAGGCCGCCGAAGCCGCCCAAGCCCAGCAGCACCGACGACACCAGCGCGATCAGGTTGTAGAACGGCTCCTTGGCCTTGCGCGCGGCCTCGGCGGCGATGCGCGCGTCGTCGGCGGCCTGCCACGCGGGCGGGCTGGCGCTGACAACGCCGTGCGGGAATTGCACGCGCACTTCCCACTCGTCGCCGCTGCCGAACGCGCGCCCGTCGAACACCGCGGTGCCGTCTTCGTCCACGCGGGCGTGGCCGGTTTCGGTGGTGCTGTTGCGGTAGCTGGCGACCTTGAGCTGGCTGGGGGGTAGGCCCTGCGGCATATGCACGGCGACCCGCGAGTCGTTGATCGTATACTGGCGATCGCTCTCGATAAACTTCCAGAAGAACTGGTCGCCGTCGGGGTAGATCCGTAGCGCGCCGCGCAGCCGGTAGCGCAGCGTGAAAGTGCGCGTCTGGTCGGTGGTGCTGGGGAAGTACCAGGTGATTTTCTGCTCGCCGCCGTTCGGCGCCACATTGAAGGTGAACGGATTTTCGCCGCTCACCTGAAGGTAGTTCTGCGTGCCCTCGCTGACGCTCCAGCCGTCGATCGACTCAACGCGGTTGAGCGGGATCGAGCGGAACGCTAAGTGGAACGGGCCGCCTTGAAACTGGGTTCTCCAGACCTCGACGACCTGCACGTCGCCGTTGGGCAGCACGCTGATATCGCCGTCGCGCCGCTCGACCAGCACCGATTTCGACTGGGCGGCGGCCGGCGAGGCGAGCGCGAGCGCGGCTAGCAAGAGCACGGTGCCGGCGAGCAGCAATTGCCCGAGGCGCCGGTGAAGCCTGCGCATTGTTTTCATGGTGTTCACCCTAAACATATAACGCTCTGCTGCTTGCACTGCGCGACGCGGTTGGGGCGCGTTTGCGCCCTGGGCGGTCGCGTCAACGATAGTATATACGTTTTTGGTGCTTGTGGGGTCGCAGAATTCGCACGCCTTGTTTACAGGCGCGTGTGCCGGGCGCTGCGGCTGCTCTCGGCTGCGCGGCCTGGTTCGCCAGCGCGTGTAACACAAGTGTGACTGGGCCATGCTATTGTCGGTGTGGCGCTTGGCCGGCGGCGCGGCGGTTGCGAAGATCGCGCGGTGGCCTGCGGCGTGTGGCCGGGGTGCTGGCGTGCGGTGCACGGCATCATCCGAAAGGGAGGCACAATCTTTCTGCGAATGTCGGGCATGTCTGCATGCGTTTGACAAACAAGATGATTGTGAGATAATACACACGGTCAAAATCGGTCAGATGTCTAGAACAAAGGAGTTACCCCATGAAGCTCAATGTACGCTCGTGGATGTCGGGTGTGGCGCTGGCCAGTGCACTGCTTCTATCGGCGTGCGGTGGCGGTGGTGGCAGCACTGGCGGCGGGGGCGGCGGCGCACCTGCGGCGCTGAACGTTTCGACTGCGGGCGAGCAGCTGCAGTTCGCGCCCGGCAACCTGAGCGCGGCTCCTGGCGACGTAAAAGTGACGTTCAAGAACGGCTCGGGCGCCCAGAAGCACAACTGGGTGCTGGTGAAGGGCGGCGACGACGTAGCGGCGAAGGTCGATGAGGCTGGCGTTGCCGCTGGCGATGCCAAGGGCTACATTCCCGACGATGCCAACATTCTGGCGCACACCAAGCTGGTTGATGGTGGCGGGAGCGACTCGATCAGCTTCAAGGCCGACCCGGGCACCTACACCTTCCTGTGCACCTTCCCCGGCCACTACACCGCCGGCATGAAGGGCACGCTGACGGTTAAGTAACCAGTCGCCTGAATCACCAAGCCCCGCCGTGGCAGCACGGCGGGGCTTTTGCATGCGCGGGGCAGCTAGGCCGAGGGCAGCGGCTCGGCCTGGCCCTGCGTGCCGAGCCAGATATCGCGCGAGCCGGTGACGAACTGGCCGGCCAGGCCGCCAAACAGCGGGAAGCCCGAGTCGACGCCGATGTGGCGGCTGTACCAGGCATCGTGATCGGCCTGCGTGGCGAACACCGGGAAGTAGGTGCGCATGGGGTAGGCGATGCTCAGCTCGGCGCGCGTCAGCGTGCGGTTGCCGGGGAACTCCTCGACCACGCCGTCGCCATTGAAATCGCGGTTGTTCGAGGCCAGCGAAAACTGGCCCAGCGCCGGCCACTGCGCGTCGACGATATAGTACTCTTCGCGGAGCTGGCCGCTCTGATCGTGGAATGGCTCGCTGTAGCCCACCAGCACCACCGAGTGCTGCCCGGAAACCGCCACCGACCCCATTTTCACCATGCCCAGCTCGATGATCACCGGCACCCCACGGTCGATCAGGTCGCGCAGCACTGCCTCGTAGTCGGTGCGCTGCAGGTTGCCGAAGTGCGTGCCGAAGCCGTGGCGCTTCAGCAGCCAGGTGGTGACGGGGCTGGGCGTGCCGCCCCACTGCGGCTGAAAGAATACGCCGGCCTCGCGCACAAAATCGTCTTTGCGGTAGCGCTGCGCCTGGGCCAGCAGGTTGGCCGCGTTCGAGGCTGCGGTGCAGCCGCACTCATTCCAGCCTTGACCCTCGACTGGCCAGGCGGCGTCGCCGGTGGCGCTGTTGACCGCGTGGACGAATACCGGAAATGCCATAGTTCCTCCGTGTGTATCTCGCTTCCGAACAGGCATGGCGTACGTGCCCGGCGTGTTTGCCTCTGGCGGCGCGCTCCTTCACGGTACTTTTCGTTCTTTTGTGTGCTGGGCAAGCACATGCTGCACATTGGTGATGGTGCGGCGCGGCTTCGCCGCGCCGC
>CALLYN010000477.1 GCA_937858455.1 uncultured Kouleothrix sp. | reverse complement strand
GCGGCGTCGAGCAGGCGGTCGATCGCGTCGGCCCAGGCCGCGTCGCCGCTGCGGCGGATGAGCGGGCCAGCCGCCGCCAGCAGCGTCACCACCTGCGGCAGCGACTCGGTCTCGAGCGCGATCTGCAGCGCGTCCTGCATCAGCTCGAGCGCGCGCGGCAGATCGCCCTGCACCAGCGCCAGCTGCATGCGGCTGGTCTGGGCGGCGGCCTCGCCCCAGCGGTTACCGATCGCGCGGAACATGCCCAGCGCCTGGCCGTAGTGCTCGCGCGCTTCGTCGGGCGCCCCCAGCGCCACGGCCGTCTCGCCCAGGCGCACAAAGCAGATCGCCATGCCGCGCATGTCGCCCATCGATTGGCGGATGCGCAGGCTTTCCTCGAATAGCCTGCGCGCCTCGGCATACTCGCCGGTGATATACGCAACCTTGCCGAGGTTGGTGAGCGAGTAGGCCATACTCCAGCGGTTGCCAAGCTGCTGCTCGATCGCCAGGCTCTGCTGCGACCAGCTCTGGGCCGCCTGGTACTGGCCCTGGTCGTAGGCGGCCTGCCCGACGATATTGCAGGCAATCGCCTGGCCGTAGCGGTCGCCTAAGGCCTCGGCAATTGCTAGCCCCTCGCGGCACAGCTGCTCGGTGGTGGCGTAATCGCCGAGGTAGGCGCACACCGCGCCAAGGTAGTTGAGCGGGAAGATCATCTCGGCGCGCGCGTCGAGCGCGCGCAGCGCCACCAGGCTGCGCTCCATCAGCGCCTGGGCCTCGCGCTGGCGGCCGGTATGAAAGGTGAACCAGCCCTGGCGCGCCAGCGTGTGCGCCCATGCCACCGCCGCAGCCGTATTGCCGGACTGGCCCGCGAGCGCATCGGCGGCGGCCGCAAATGCCGCCGCACCTTCCTGAAACCAGCTCTGCATATCGTAGAAGTGAAACAGGCCATCGGCCGCGCGCCCGATCGTGGCGTAGTCGGCGTTGGCGCAGGCAAACTGCCACGCGGCCCGCACCTGGGCGATCTCGGCGCCAATCGCGGCCAGGGCCGCCAGCTGGCCCGCGCCGCGCAGCTCGGTCACATTCGTGCGGAGCAGCTCGACGTAGTAGCCGGCGTGGCGCTGCGCCAGCAGCTGATCTTCGTTGGCGAACGCGAGCTGCTCGGCGGCATACTGGCGCACCATCTCAAGCAGCATGTAGCGGCCCGGCTCAGCAGCGTCGGCGCGCGTCTCGCGGCGCAGCAGCGATTTATCGACCAGCGCGGCCAGCATGGGCAGCGGCACATCGGCCACCGTCGCCGCCGCTGCGCGCGTGAAGCTGCCGCGAAACACCGTGAGCCGCCGCAGCGCCTGCTGCTCGGGCGCGGCCAGCATGCGCCACGACGACTCGAACAGCGCGCGCACGCTGCGCTGGCGCGGCGCCAGGTCGAGCGTGGCGTCGGCAAGTATATCGAAGCCGTGGGCAAGCTCGCCGGCCAGGTCGGCGCACGAGAGCGTGCGCAGCCAATTCGCGGCCAGCTCGATCCCCAGCGGCAAGCCCTCGAGCATGCCGCAGATCCGCGCCACGGCTGCGGCATTCGCCGGCGTCAGCACAAAGGTCGGGTCGACCATCCGCGCGGTCTGCACGAAGAGCTGCACCGACGCCAGCCGCCCCAGCGCCTCGACCGAGCCAGGCGGCTCGGTGATGTTCTCGGCCGCCGACGCAGCTGGGAACGGCAGCCCAGCCAAAACCACGCACCACTCGCCGCGCAGGTGCAGCGGCTCGCGCGTAGTGGCGAGCAAAGCCAGCTTGGGCGCCTTGCGCAGCAGCTCGGCGAACGCAGGCGCCGCCGGCAACAGCTGCTCGACATTGTCGAGCACCAGCAGCAGCGCGCGCGGGCGCAGCAGCTGCGCGAGCTGGTCGATCGGCGCTTCGCTGCCGTCGAGGCTGATGCCGAGCGCGCCGGCGATGGTGGTGGCCAGCAGGAACGGCAACACATCATTCGGCACAAGCTCGGCCAAATCGATAAAGAACACGCCATCGGCGAAACGCGCGGCCGGGCTAGCGGCGCATGCGCGCGCGCACTCGACCGCGAGGCGAGTTTTGCCGGCGCCGCCTGGCCCGACGATCGACACCAGCCGGCAGGCGGGGTTGTTCAGGCGATCGAGCACCTGGGCGTACTCTTCGGCGCGCCCGATAAACGGCGTCGGGTTCGAAGGGAGACTATGTGGGGTCAAAGAATGCTCCGCCACAGTCATCGACAATGCTCCGGTATCATTATTTCCGTAGGGTATGCCTATCATAGCACATTTGGCTGTGTGGTGCAGTCGCGGCGGCGACTGCACCACACAGCCAGATGTGTTCCCCTGACAAATGAGAAGGTAGAGGGAGTGGTCGAAAGACGTTGCAGGAGCCCTGTCAGACAGCTTCTCAGCCTTAGGCCGAGCGCGCCAGCCGCACAATCTCCAATGGCAATAATCGCCATGCCACTGAAAGAACTTTGTGTTTTGAAGCAATTATTCAACCAATTTTAAAATATTCTGCCATCATGGTATTGACAAACGCCAAGGCGCATGATAATATCGCCACACGATTGATAGAAAGTGACACTTCAAATGTCACTTCTACCGGGAGGAAGACCATGCAGAGCCGAATTGAGCTAGAGATTGAGACGATCCACGAGCGGCTGCGCGTCGAGCGCGCGGCGGCTGCCCGCCGGCGCCAAGAGGCGCTGCTGCAGCGCCCGCACGGCCTGGGCCGGCGCGT
>CALLYN010000476.1 GCA_937858455.1 uncultured Kouleothrix sp. | reverse complement strand
CCGCGAGGAGATCGCCGCCGAGGTGCGCGAGATGGCGCGGGCGTATGGGATGGAGGTGGCAGATGGCTGATCCAGTGCTACTGCTTTGGGGCAAGACCACCGACGACGAGCGCTACCATCCCGCGCTCTTCCATATGATCGACGTAGCGCTGGTGGCGCGCGCGCTGCTGACTACCAACGGATCGCGCCGCGTCCGTACTGCTATGCGCTACGCATGGGCCGGCGCCGATCTGGATCAGCTTGACGCCTGGCTACCGTTTATCATCGCGCTGCATGATATTGGCAAGATCTCCGCGCCATTCCAGCGCCAGCAGAGCACACCCGGCGCAAAGCTTCAGAACGCGCGGCTGCTGCGCGATGGGTTTGATCTTGGCACCGATGGCGACGCGCCACCGGCGCATAGCGCGGTCAGCGCCTGGTGGCTGAATGCGCAGTTAGCGGCGATCGAGCCAGGCTTACATCGTGATGCACTATATGCGATCCGCGATGCAGCAGGCGGCCACCATGGCTGGTTCGCTGGCGATCTGGAAAGTTCGGTGGGAGGCTACCTGGCGCGCCACGAGCCAGCGAGCTGGAACATCCTGCGTTCTGAAGGTTATCAGCTGTTGCGCGCGGCGCTCGGGCCAGCCACTGGCGCACTTGCTGCGATCGGGCAGCCGCGCCGGGTGCGACCGGCGACCGCAGCGCTGACGGGCCTGACCGTAATCGCCGATTGGGTCGCGTCAAATGCCTACTACTTCCGCCCAGACTGCTCCTCGTCGCTCGATCGCTATCTAGAGATCAGCGCCGGCCGGGCGCTCGACGCGCTGGCCGAGATCGGCCTGATCACTGAGCGCAAGCCTGCAGTTTATGCCGGCTTTCAAGCGACCTTCCCCGGTCGCGCCGACATACGCGATCTTCAGCTCCAGATCGACACACTCGACGCCGCCGATTTGCCGATACCAGGGCTGTTTGTCATCGAGGCGCCGACTGGGGAGGGCAAAACTGAGGCTGCATTGGCGCTGGCCCGTCGCCTGGCTGAACAGGGTGCGTCGGACGAGCTGTACTTCGGCCTGCCGACAATGGCGACTAGCAACCAGATGTTTCAGCGCCTGACCGATTTCTTCGACCGCCTATACGGCGCAGAGGGTGCGGTCAAGCTCGCGCATGGCCAGGCGGCGCTGGTCGAGCGCGAGCTGCGGCGCCTGACACGGCAGCGTGGAGCTGGCGACAGCGATCCCTCGCAGCGCACGAGCGCGGCGTGGGCCGCTAGCGACGAGCAGGTGCTGCAGTGGTTTGGGTCGAGTAAACGCGCACTGCTGGCGCCATTTGGTGCCGGCACAGTCGATCAAATCGAGCTGGCCGGGCTGAATGTGCGCCACGCGATGCTGCGGCTGTTTGGCTTGGCAGGCAAGGTCGTGATTGTCGACGAGGTGCACGCCTACGACACCTATATGAACACGATCCTGGAGCACACGCTTGGCTGGCTCGCGAGCATGGGCGCGTCGGTAATTCTGCTCTCGGCGACGCTGCCGATTGATCGCCACCAGGCGCTCGCGCGGCGCTATCTGGCTGGGCTGCGCGCCGTGCGGCTCGATCGCGTGACGGTTGCGCCAGTGTCAGCCTACCCGGCGCTGGCGATCTATGGCGCGAGCCGGGAGCTTCAGAGCGCGCCGGAAGCATTTCGCTCGCAATCACTCACGATCAGGTTTGTCGCCGATCAGGATATCGCCGCGCAGGCGCAGCGACTGATCGATCTGACCGAACATGGCGGGGCGGTGGCGCGGATCTGCAACCGGGTCGACGACGCGCAGGCGCTCTACGCCGAGCTGCGGCGGCGGAATATTCCAAACCTAACCCTGCTTCACGCCCGCTATCCGCTCGACGATCGCCAGGCGCGTGAGCGTGCGGTTGACCTGGCGGTTGGCAAAGCGACCAAGCGCGCGCCTGGCGATCGGCTGATCATAATCGGTACGCAGGTGCTGGAGCAGAGCCTGGACTACGATGTCGACGTGATGGTGGCGGATCTTTGCCCGATTGACCTCCTGCTCCAACGCGCCGGGCGGCTCCACCGCCATAATCGCCTGCGCGCTGCTGCGCACAATGCCCCAATCCTTTATGTGCAGTGCCTCGCGGGCGCCGATGGCCTGCCGAATGTGGAGCGCTGGAAGAATATCTACGTGCCGTTCGTGCTTTGGCAGACTTGGCTGGTGCTCCAGGCGCGCCAAGGCGGAGTGGGTGCCACGATCGATCTGCCGCGCGATTACCGCCCCTTGATTGAAGCGGTGTATGCGGCGCCTGACCTGCCCGCCGACCAACCTCACGCGGCCGCACTGGCCAGCGCACGCGCTGCGCTGGCAACCGCACAGGCCAAGCAGCAAGATCAGGCTCGCCAGCGCTTGACCCCCGACCCGCTCAGCCGCGACGCGATCGTTCGTGTGGATGGCATCCAATTTATCGAGGACGACGACGGCGCGCTAAGCGGCTGGCAGATCGCCAAAACCCGCTTGGGCGAGCGCGTGACGGTCATCCCGCTCTACCACCACGCCGGCGGGCTGACGCTCGACCGCGCGGGGAGTGAGCCACTCGGCACAGTGGCGAAGGACGATATCGCTGCGCAGAATCGGCTGCTGCAGCGCTCGCTGCCGATTAGCGACCCGCGCCTGGTGGCCTACTTCCGCAAAAATGACAAGTGGCCGCTGCCCGAGCTGCCACCGCTGCTCAAGCACATCCCGCCACTTATCTTTGGCCCAGATGGGCGCACCGCCCTCAGCGGCGTAGCGCTGTACCTCGACCCTGAGCTTGGGCTTGTGATCGAAAAGGAGCAGGTATCGTGACCGACTTCAATCTTTGGCGCGACCCCTGGATCAGAGCGCTCGACATTGATGGAAAGCGCGCTGAGCTTGGGATCTACGACTTGCTGGCGCGCGCCCATCGGCTGCGCGCGCTGTACGACCCCTCGCCGTTGACGGTGGCGGGCATCCATCGGCTGCTGACGGCGGTGCTGCAGGCGATCTACGACCCGTGGGATCTGGCTGAGATCGCCGATGTGCTTGAGGCCGGCCAGCTCGACCGCGCGAAGCTCGACGTATTTGGCGCGCAGCACGGCGCCCGCTTTGGGCTGTTCGATCCAGTCGCGCCGTTCATGCAGACCAGCGACGCGCCGGCGGTGCTCGACAAATCGACGAAGAAAACCGTCGCCTACCTGATGGCCGAAGTGCCATCGGGCACGAATCGCACGCACTTCCAGCATGTGAACGACGCCGAGCACCAGCTGTGCCCAGCCTGCTGTGCGCGAGCGCTGGTTACTATCCCCGCGTTTGCCTCATCGGGCGGCGCGGGCATTAAGCCTTCGATCAACGGCGTCCCGCCGATCTATCTGCTGCCGATCGGCAGCACGCTCGCACAGACGCTGGCACTCGCGCTCACAACCCCTGGCTTTCAGCCGAAGATCGCCGCTGGTGATCGCGCCACCGTAGCGGCTTGGAGTGGCGCAACAACCGTTTCGAAAAATGCTGAGACGGATGCGGTGGGGTATCTCGAAAGTTTGACGTTCCCAGCGCGTCGGATGCGCCTCCAGGCGGTTGAGCGCTCTGCGCGCTGTACGCGCTGCGGTACGCCTACTGACACGTGGGTGAGCGATATTCTGTATGAGATGGGCCTGAGCAGGCGCAAAGGATCCGAGCTGTGGAGAGATCCGTTCGCAGCCTACTATATCGCGGCCAGCAGCAAGGAGATCACGTCGATTAAGCCAAGAGAAGGTCGCTCGCTCTGGCGCGAGTACGGCGCGCTATTTCTTTCCGATCACAGCCTACGGCCGCCAATCCTATCCCAGCTGAGCGGAATGGTCGATGACAGTCTGCTGCCCGCTGATCAACTGCTCCGCTTTCGCTGTATTGGCCTGCGAACGGATGGGAAGGCGAAGAACTTTGAGTGGTTCGACGATGCGCTGGAGGTTCCGCCCGCTCTGCTGCGCGATCAGGCTGGCGCTGAGTTGATCCGCGAGATGCTGGCGCGCTCCGAGGAATGCGGCAAGACGCTCGGGGGGCTATTTACCAAACACCTGCGCCCAAATGGCGGTGAGCGAACCTGGTTCAACACGCTGCGCGACCGCATGCAGGCCGACTACTGGGCCCGGCTGGCGCAGCCGTTTCACGAGCTTGTCGGCAAGGTCTCGCCGGCGAGCGATTACCCGGCGCTCGCGCGCGGCTGGGCTGAGCTGACACTCACAACAGCTGAGCAGGCCGCTCTGAAGGCGCTCGATCAAGTTGGCGATCAGTCTGATCTGCTGCGCCGGCGCGTGCTGGCCGAGCATTGGCTACGAAGCGAGCTGAACAAACGACGAAAGGAGTGGACGAATGACTGAACAACGCCCCGACGCCGCAGCTATCGCCGGATTTCTGGCGCGGCTGGGGCGCCTCGACCCCGGCGGGCTGGCCCAACTGCGGCGCGCGGCCGGCCAATCGCTGGCAGAGGCGCGCGGCGGCTACAGCGTCTTTTTTACGCTGCTGCCAACTGCGATTGAGCGCCCGCGCGAGCAGGAGCGCTACTTTCTGGTCGCCACGCTCTACGCGCTGACTACGCGCGGCGGCGAGCACGCCCGCCAGCGCGACGGCGTATCCCTCGGCAGCGCGCTCGGCCGGGTGCGCCAGGCCCAGCTAGCGGCGACTGGCCAGCGCCCTGATGCGCGCATCAGCCTGGATCGGCGCTTCGCCGCGCTGTGCGATGCCGACGCCGAGCAGCTGCCGTTTCGCCTACGCCAGATTGTACGCCTGCTACACGCCCAGGGTCAGGTGCTCGACTGGGAACGCCTGCTGCGCGACCTGGCCGCCTGGGAACACGCTGATCACTATGTCCAGCGCCGCTGGATGCGCGAGTATTACATTGGCAAGCCCGATGCACAATCGACAGTAACCAAGGAGCAAACACCATGACCCTGATTGCGATTCACCTGCTTCAGAACCACGCCCCATCGAACCTTAACCGCGACGACAATGGCGACCCGAAGGACGCTATTTTCGGCGGCGTGCGCCGCGCGCGCATCTCCAGCCAGGCGCTTAAGCGCAGCATTCGCCGCTCCGGCACCTTTCACGATCATTTTGCACAGGCGCAGCTGCTTGGCGAGCGCACTCAGCTGCTCCCCGAGTGGGTGCGCAGCGAGCTTGAGCATCGCCAAGTCGACGCTGATGTGCGCGACGCGATCCTGTACCACGCCGCGCGCTTTGGCAAGGCCGATAAGAGCCAGGCGGCTGCCGATGACGCCACCGACGACACCAAGACCCGCGGCAAGGGCGGGCGCGGCAAGGGCGAGAAAGGCGCTGAAGGCGAGGCCGAGCGACTGAAGACCAAGCAGCTGATGTTCCTGAGCGCGCGAGAAGTATCCGAGCTGACCGATCAAATGCTTGAGGTTTGCCGCGAGCTTGGGCCGGCCGCGTTCATGGCGCTGGAGACCGAGAAAGAGCTGCTAAACAAGCGCCTCAAGAAGCTGAATCCGCACGCCGTCGACGTTGCAATGTTCGGGCGCATGACCACCTCCAGCCCGTTCAAGGATATCGACGCGGCGGTGCAGGTTTCCCACGCCTTCTCGACCCACCGCGTTGATCAGGAGTTCGACTACTACACGGCGGTGGACGATCGGTCGGGCGAGGTTGGCGCCGGCTTTATCGGCGATGTGGCGTTCAACAGCGCGACCTACTACAAATACATCAACATCCACTGGCAAGGGTTGCTGGCCAACCTGCACGGCGAGCGCGATGTGGCCAAGCAGGCGGTCGCCGCGCTGCTGCGCGCGGCGATGACGGCCATCCCCAGCGGCAAGCAGAATACTTTCGCGGCCCACAACCTGCCCGACTTCGCGCTGATCGAGGTGATCCAGCAGAACATTCCGGTCAGCTACGCCAATGCGTTCCTGCGCCCGGTGCGCGCCGGCGAGGATGAGTCGCTGATGGATCGCTCGATCGCCGCGCTGACCGCGTACGCCGGCCCGCTACCCGAGCGCTTTGATCTCGATGTCGAGCGCGCGGTGTTTCCAGCACCGGCCGACCTGCCCAAAGCTGACGTGTGCGGCTCGGTCAGCGCGCTGGCCGAATGGGTCGCCGCGCGTCTGCCGCAGGATCCGGCACTATGAACACGCTGCTGCTGCGGCTCGAAGGCCCACTGCAAGCCTGGGGGCTGCGCGCCCGCTGGGAGGAGCGCGACAGCGCCTTTGAGCCGACGAAATCGGGCGTGGTGGGCCTGCTGGGCTGCGCGCTGGGCCTGCGCCGCGATAGCGACCGGCTGCGCTCGATCTCCGATGCGCTTGAGATGGGTGTGCGAGTTGACCGGCCAGGCGACTTGCTGATCGACTACCACACTACCGGCGGCGCGAAGATGCTCGATGGAGAGCCCGAGGGCATGCTGAACGCTGAGGGCAAGCCGAAGCGTGAGACCGATGTGTCCAAGCGCACCTACCTGATGGATGCCTCGTTTCTGGTCGCGCTGCGCGGGCCGGATACACTGGTGGCCGAGCTGGCGGCCGCGCTGCACAACCCGATCTGGCCGATGTTTCTAGGCCGCAAGGCCTGCGTGCCGACCTGCCCGGTGCTGGTGGGGGTCGCACAGTACGATACAGTGCGCGATGCGCTGCTGGCTCAGCCGCTGCCCGAGCGGGCCGATCGGCGCAGCGTCCGGCTGATGCTGGAAGCGTCGATCGGCGAGGGCGTGCCACGCAACGACGCCATCGGCGTGCCAGCGCGGCGGCTATTCTGGCCGCGCGCGGCGCGTGAAGAGTACTGGACACCGCCCGATTACGCGAGCAATACAATAAACACTCTGGAGGGATAAGGATGCTCTACCTATCTCGCCTAATCCTTAATACACGGCAGCGCGCCGTCCAGCGTGACCTAGCCGACTGCAATCGGCTACACGCGCGGATCATGGCTGCGCTGCCCGGCGCGCCAGATCGCACAACAGCGCGCGAGCACTTCGGCGTGCTCTACCGGCTTGAGCCGCTGGATGGCCCAGAGCACATGCGGCTGCTTGTTCAGTCAAATCACCTACCCGATTGGTCGAACCTGCCGGCGGGCTATCTCACGCCTTCAATCGACGAGCGCGGCAACCCGGCTGTGCGCTCAATTGAGGACGAGATCGGGCGAATACGCCAGGGCATGCGCTTGCGTTTCAGGCTGCGGGCGAACCCAACCAAGCGGGTCAGCGAGCGCAATACCGAGCAAGATGCGCGCTGGCATGGCAAGCGGATCGAGCTGCGGCGCGAGGCCGATCAGCTCGCGTGGCTAGAGCGCAAGGCGCACGAGTGCGGCTTTGTGTTGCTGGGGGTGCAGCTGGCCGGCGCCGATCTGCCCGATCTTCGCATCACCGAGACGCCAAAGCAGCACGGGCAGCGCGATAACCAGCGGCTCAGCTTTGGCGTTGCTCTGTTTGAAGGCCAGCTTACCGTTGTCGACACGGCACATTTCCACCAAGCGCTACGCGCCGGGGTTGGCAGTGCCAAAGCCTATGGCTTTGGCTTGCTCTCGGTAGCGCTGCTTTCGGGAGGTGCATCGTGAGCGGCAAGAACCTGCGCATGCTGCCAAAAACACGCGATAGCTGGACATACCTGTATGCCGAGCGCTGCCGGATCGACCAGGATGAGAAAGCGATTGCGCTGCAGGATCTGAAAGGCAAAACCGCAGTGCCGTGCGCCTCGCTCACCATGCTGATGCTTGGGCCGGGCACCACGATCACGCACGCCGCAGTCAAAACACTGGCCGAGAACGGCTGCACCATCCTGTGGACTGGCGAGGGCGGCGTGCGGCTCTATGCACAAGGCTTGGGCGAAACCCGCTCTGCGCGCCGGCTGTTGCGCCAGGCGCGCTTGTGCACCAGCCCTGCGCTGCGGCTCAAGGTGGTGCGGCGCATGTACGAGCAGCGCTTTCCCGGCCCGCTCGACCAGGCGCTGACACTACAGCAGATTTGTGGCAAAGAGGGCGTCCGAGTGCGCGAAGCTTACGCACGCGCAAGCCGCGAGACAGGGGTGGCGTGGGGCGGGCGCGAGTACCAGCGCGACGACTGGAAATCGGCCGACCCAATCAACCGCGCGCTCTCGGCGGCGAACAGCTGCCTGTATGGCGTCTGCCACGCCGCTATTCTATCGGCCGGCTACTCGCCGGGCCTGGGCTTTGTGCATACAGGCAAGCAGCTATCGTTTGTCTACGATATCGCCGATCTGTACAAGGCCGAGATCACCATCCCGGCTGCGTTCCAGGCGGTTAAAGATGGCGAGGAGGGAATGGAGGGGCGTGTGCGGCGTGCGCTGCGCGACCGCTTTAAGCACGAGCGCCTGCTGGCGCGCGTGGTCGATGATATCGATGCCGTGCTGGATATTGGCGAGGCGCCCGAGGATAGTGCCTTTGACGAAGATGCTGCCGCACCAGGCGCGCTGTGGGATCCCGAGCTTGGGGGCGTGGCCGGTGGGGCGAACTACGGCGATGGGAGTGACGAACCATGACCGTGATCTTCCTCGAGCGTGTGCCGGTTAGCTTGCGCGGCGAACTCTCGCGCTGGATGCTTGAGGTGCAGGCGGGAGTGTTTGTTGGGACGCTCAGTGCGCTCGTGCGCGACCTGCTGTGGGAGCATGTATGCGATCATATGCGCGCAGGTGCCGGCGCGCTGATCTACCAGAGCAATAGCGAGCAGGGATTCGAGATGCGCTTCTGTGGAAAAACAAGCCGGAGCTTGCGAGACTTCGACGGCTTGCAGCTGATCCAGATCCCACTGTGATGCGGAACTGGTCAGTATTGTCCCCACGGGCGTGGGGGTGAACCGTGTTGGGAGACGGAAGAGGGGCGGAAGCTGATATTGTCCCCACGGGCGTGGGGGTGAACCGTGGAACGGGGTTTCCGTCGAGCGCCTGGGCAAATTGTCCCCACGGGCGTGGGGGTGAACCGAGCTGGCGCACCTGCATGGCCACTGGGAGCCGATTGTCCCCACGGGCGTGGGGGTGAACCGATCGACACGCTCATCCTCGGCACGCCGGCCCTATTGTCCCCACGGGCGTGGGGGTGAACCGCAGCAGTCGGGCGTGGTGGTGTTCCCCAACGGATTGTCCCCACGGGCGTGGGGGTGAACCGAGGTAGCAGCGCCGGCTGGTTCGGCGCCGAAGATTGTCCCCACGGGCGTGGGGGTGAACCGCTCTATATTCTCCTGGGCTGATTTGCTGCTATATTGTCCCCACGGGCGTGGGGGTGAACCGAATTATTGCAAGAAGAGACTGAGATATTAGTAATTGTCCCCACGGGCGTGGGGGTGAACCGTTGCGTACTTTGTGCGCAGGAGTGTGAGTATGATTGTCCCCACGGGCGTGGGGGTGAACCGTGTTTCGCTTGTCGTAGGCTTCAAACTTATGTATTGTCCCCACGGGCGTGGGGGTGAACCGCGAGTGATGGTTTTCGTTATTCACAGGCAAACATTGTCCCCACGGGCGTGGGGGTGAACCGAAATGAGTATATTCATAAAGCAATTGCTTAAAATTGTCCCCACGGGCGTGGGGGTGAACCGAGGCGCAGCGCTGGCCAGCTCGGCACCTGGTCATTGTCCCCACGGGCGTGGGGGTGAACCGTGGTGTTAAGCCCGATGCGTTTTGCTATTGGCATTGTCCCCACGGGCGTGGGGGTGAACCGGTCACGCGCGCCTCGGGCGAGGTCGACGAGCGATTGTCCCCACGGGCGTGGGGGTGAACCCCCAGCGCCAGGCCCAGGCGCGCGCAATCTTCAATTGTCCCCACGGGCGTGGGGGTGAACCGCAGCGCCGCCTGTGCTTTCGAATATTCCGCCCAATTGTCCCCACGGGCGTGGGGGTGAACCGCAGGCCAGGTCGGCATCCTGGCGGCGCAGGGTCATTGTCCCCACGGGCGTGGGGGTGAACCGACAATGCAAACATACATCGCTAGTGCAACGGGATTGTCCCCACGGGCGTGGGGGTGAACCGACCAGCCCGATCGGCGCGATCACGATCGAGCTATTGTCCCCACGGGCGTGGGGGTGAACCGGAAGATAAGGCCAGCCGCTGGCGGATGTTCGAATTGTCCCCACGGGCGTGGGGGTGAACCGCGCGCCCCGTGCGGCTGTACGGTGTACCCAGCATTGTCCCCACGGGCGTGGGGGTGAACCGAAATCTCACGACACCATAATCTGGGCGTCGGGCATTGTCCCCACGGGCGTGGGGGTGAACCGGCTTGCAACTTCTTCGCTCTTTCGTCGTTTATATTGTCCCCACGGGCGTGGGGGTGAACCGGGCGCGGCGCCCGCCGACACGCAGCTGCTCACATTGTCCCCACGGGCGTGGGGGTGAGCCGGGCGGAGTGAGCTGGCGCGTGGTCGTGCCTGTATTGTCCCCACGGGCGTGGGGGTGAACCGCGCTGCCAGCGGCGCCCCGAACGGGTTACAGGATTGTCCCCACGGGCGTGGGGGTGAACCGCATTCGTACCCGAGCGGGTCGGCCGCGAGCGTATTGTCCCCACGGGCGTGGGGGTGAACCGGGCCGCTAGGCGAAATCGCGCGGCTTGTCGGCATTGTCCCCACGGGCGTGGGGGTGAACCGGTGTCGAGAAACGCGCCCAACCGGCTGGTGAAATTGTCCCCACGGGCGTGGGGGTGAACCGATTGGCGTGGCCCGCCGCCACCCCGCGCGCGGCATTGTCCCCACGGGCGTGGGGGTGAACCGCAAGCACAGTATAACAGGGGTTTTCTTTATTAATTGTCCCCACGGGCGTGGGGGTGAACCGCAACGATCTAAAATTGCTAGTTCTGGCTAGGTATTGTCCCCACGGGCGTGGGGGTGAACCGTAACATGATTATGCGTGCCGGTGAGAGTTATAATTGTCCCCACGGGCGTGGGGGTGAACCGGGAATCACGACACCCACCGCCCGAGCGTGGCCATTGTCCCCACGGGCGTGGGGGTGAACCGCAAACTGACGCGGCAGCACTGGCCGACGCGCTATTGTCCCCACGGGCGTGGGGGTGAACCGGGCACTCGGGTCGAGGACTGGCTGGATGTTGAATTGTCCCCACGGGCGTGGGGGTGAACCGTGGTCACGATGGATATGTGGCGTCCCTATCGGATTGTCCCCACGGGCGTGGGGGTGAACCGTCACCGCGCCGATCGATACCGCGCTCAAGGGCATTGTCCCCACGGGCGTGGGGGTGAACCGCCCACCGCGAGGCCCTGGGCGGAGTAGTCGCCATTGTCCCCACGGGCGTGGGGGTGAACCGGGGTTCTATAATCATGAAAGAGCGCATCGCACATTGTCCCCACGGGCGTGGGGGTGAACCGAAGCCGCGAATGCTATCAAACAGGCGCATAGCATTGTCCCCACGGGCGTGGGGGTGAACCGTATCGCTAAACGAGAACACGCCGATCTTTCCCATTGTCCCCACGGGCGTGGGGGTGAACCGGCGGCCAAAGCCGAGCGCGATGCGGCCAAAGCATTGTCCCCACGGGCGTGGGGGTGAACCGTATGGCCTGCTGCCGCGCATCAACGGCGGGGAATTGTCCCCACGGGCGTGGGGGTGAACCGTAGGAGAACGCATATGCCTGCCCCGAGCGCGGATTGTCCCCACGGGCGTGGGGGTGAACCGCACCATGCGATGCATTTGCAGCACGCCTATAAATTGTCCCCACGGGCGTGGGGGTGAACCGAGGCGGCGCGCCTCAACGACCGCGAGCGCGCCATTGTCCCCACGGGCGTGGGGGTGAACCGCAGCCGTGTGTGTGGATACTCGGGTGCAACTCATTGTCCCCACGGGCGTGGGGGTGAACCGCTCCCCAACCTGAGCTAGTCGCTCCCCCGATGATTGTCCCCACGGGCGTGGGGGTGAACCGGCTCCGACAGGGCAAAAGGCATTATGGGAGGCATTGTCCCCACGGGCGTGGGGGTGAACCGAGATCGGGCACAGCATCGGATACACCCGCGAGATTGTCCCCACGGGCGTGGGGGTGAACCGAAAGTGAACGCCGCCGACAAATCCATTTTGCCATTGTCCCCACGGGCGTGGGGGTGAACCGAAGCCCCCGCATGCCGCCCGCCTCAACCCGCGATTGTCCCCACGGGCGTGGGGGTGAACCGGCGATCGCCGTGCACATAGGCGACGATCCACGATTGTCCCCACGGGCGTGGGGGTGAACCGCGCCTGGGCCTGGCAGCAAATCGGATCGGGCAATTGTCCCCACGGGCGTGGGGGTGAACCGTGGCACCCCGATCTGATCGACCTGATCAAGTAATTGTCCCCACGGGCGTGGGGGTGAACCGGCGGCGACGCTGGCCGCCACCGCGAGCGCAGGATTGTCCCCACGGGCGTGGGGGTGAACCGCGATGCTGCGCGAGGCGTTCCGGCTGTTGTGCATTGTCCCCACGGGCGTGGGGGTGAACCGTTTTCTGAGGGGGCGGGCAAGGTGCTCGCCATATTGTCCCCACGGGCGTGGGGGTGAACCTGCGACGAAATGTGCCGCCGTCGCACCCGGCGTTCGGTCGGGTGAGGGTCGTAACAAGAACATGGGGGATGCATCTGGGATGCAGCGCAAAGCTGCGCCCCACCGCAGCCAGGCTACGGAATGTACCACCACGTCCCAGCGGATGCGCAGGGCACGCAGGTTTGCCGGTGCTTCGTCCGCATACCCCCACATCCGCGCAGCGTCGCGCTGAGCGCGCGCGACAATGGCCAGGCCCACCAGTGCGTGCCGCACGTGCGTGCGTTCCTCTCGCGCAGGCGCGAGAATCTTTTGGCGCGAGCGCGCTACGTTTCGGTGCGAGCGCGCTGTGCTTCGGCGCGAGCGCGCTACGTTTCGGCGCGAGCCTGCTACGCTTCAGCGCGAATGTGAGAACCTTTCGGCACAGGTGCGCGATCGACTTGCGCGGGTGCGCGATCGACTTGCGCGGGTGCGCGATCG
>CALLYN010000475.1 GCA_937858455.1 uncultured Kouleothrix sp. | reverse complement strand
CTGCCGCCGCAGTACGTCGAGTTCTACCGGCACCGCAAGCCCGCGCCGCTCGCGGCCGAGGCAGCGCTGCCCGCAGCCGAAACCGCCGCCTAAGCCTGGCTGCATCGCTCGTAGCCCGGTGTTCCGCGCAAGGAGGAAACCCTATGCATATGCCCGTGCTCGAAACCGATCGCCTGCTCATCCGGCCGCTCGCGCTCGCCGACCTTGACGTGATCCACCGGATTCTCGATGTCGAGCAGGCCGACGCCGAAACCGGCACCGCCGGCGCGCAGTCGCGCGAGCAGCGCCGCGCCTGGCTCGAGTGGAGCGTGATGAACTACGACCAGCTGGCCTGGATGTACCAGCCGCCCTACGGCGACCGCGCGCTGGTGCTGAAGGCCACCGGCGAGCTGATCGGCGCGGCTGGCTATGTGCCGGCGCTGGGGCCGTTCGGGCTGCTGCCGTCGCTGCGCGGCGGCGACAGCAGCGCCAGCGCGCGGCGCTTCACCCCCGAGTTTGGGCTGTACTGGCAGGTGGCGCTGGCGCACCAGCGCCAAGGCTACGCCAGCGAGGCCGCGCGCGCGCTGATCGACTACGCCTTCGCCCATCTCAACCTGAAGCGGATCATCGCCACCACCGCGCACGCAAACCTCGCCTCGATCGGCGTGATGCGCAAGGCCGGCATGCGCATCGAGACCAACCCCGAAAGCGACCCGCCGTGGTTCCAGGTGGTCGGAATCAAAGACGCCGAGCTATGATACAATAGCCTCGCGATTTTTATCACGACCGGTGGAGAACAGCGTGGCGACGCAAATGATTGTGACGCGCGGCCTGGCCAAGCGCTATGGCGAGGTGGCCGCGCTCGATGGCATCGACCTTGACATTGCGGCGGGCAGCATCTACGCGCTGCTTGGGCCGAATGGCGCCGGCAAGACCACCACCATCAGCATCCTGACGACGCTGGCCCTGCCGAGCGCCGGCAGCGCCCAGGTGGCCGGCTTCGATGTGACGCGCCAGGCCAACGAGGTGCGGCGGCGCATCGGCGTGACGTTTCAGGATCTGGTGCTCGACCCCGACCTGACCGGGCGCCAGGTGCTCGATATTCACGGCCGGCTGTATCGCCAGCCGCGCGAGCTGCGCCAGCGCCGCATCGCCGAGCTTGTCGAGCTGGTGCAGCTTGGCGACGCGATCGACCGGCTGGTGAAAGGCTACTCGGGCGGCATGAAGCGGCGGCTCGAGCTGGCGCGCGGCCTGATGACCGACCCGCAGGTGCTGTTCCTCGACGAGCCGACGCAGGGGCTCGACCCGCAGAACCGCGCGACGATCTGGGACTATATTCGCATGCTCAGGCGCGAGCGCGGCCTCACTCTGCTGCTGACGACGCACTATATGGAAGAGGCCGAGGCGCTGGCCGACACCGTGGGCATCATCGACCGCGGGCACAAGGTGGCCGAGGGCGCGCCGGCCGCGCTGGCCGCCGAGCTAGGCGCCGACCTCATCCGCATCAGCGGGCGCGGCGACGCGGCGCACCTAGCCGAGCGGCTGCGCGCGCTGCCGTTCGTCGACCGGGTGACGCCGCTTGAGCACCTGATCGAGGTGGGCGTGGATAACGGCAGCCGGCGCGTGGCCGAAGTGGTGGCGCAGGCCAGCGGCAACGGCTTCACAATCGAAGACGTGGCGGTGGCGCGGCCAAGCCTTGGCGACGTGTTTCTGAAATACACCGGGCGGGCGCTGCGCGACTGATCGGGCTGTGAGCAATGCTTATGAATGCAACAATCACCATTTGGTCGAAGCACATGACCAAATTCTTCCGCAACCGCGAGGAGCTGGGCGGGCTGCTGCTCCAGCCGATCTTGTGGGTGGTGCTGTTTGGCGTGGGCATGGGCGCGCTGGTGCGCAATGTCGGCGGCAGCGACTACATGTCGTTCATGCTGCCGGGCGTGCTGGCGCTGACGGCGCTAGGCGGCGCGGTTGGCGGGGGCATGGCGCTGCTCGACGAGCGGCTGCGCGGCATTATGAAGGAGTACCTGGCCGCGCCCATCCCGCGCCTCAGCATTCTGCTTGGCAACGCCGCCAGCACGATCACCAAGGCGCTGTTCCAGGCGGCGATTATTCTGCTGGTGGGCGGGCTCATGGGCGCGCGCATCACCACCAACCCACTTGGCTGGCTGGCGCTGGTGGTGCTGCTGGCGCTGTTCACGCTTGGCTTTGCCGGTATCGCGCTGGCCTTCGCGGCGCGCTCGCAGAGCATCATGGGCTACCACGGGCTGATCTTCCTGTTTAATTTGCCGCTGCTGTTTGCCTCGAATGCGCTCTACCCGCTGGTGAACATGCCTGGCTGGATCAAGACAATCGCGCTGGCGAACCCCACCACATACCTGATCGACGCGCTGCGCGCGCTGACGTTCGGCGGCAGCGCGACGATCGCGCTGCCGATCTCGTTCGCGGTAACTGCGCTGTTTGCCGCGCTCGGCACAGCGCTGGCGCTGTGGTCGTTCCAGCGCACCATCCGCTGATGCGCTACCACTCTTCGTACAGCCGGCGCAGCGTGGGGTTGCGCTTCAGCCGGTCGAGGTAGTTGCGCTTGGCGGCGTACACCTGGCTGGCGCTGGCGAACAGCTTGGGGTGGCGCGCCATGATCGCGGCAGGGCGCAAGCTGTACATCAGGTTCTCGACCAGGATCACCTGCTCCTGCTCGGTCTGCACCTCGGCGCGGGCGATCCGCCAGAACTCCAGCCGGTTGATCTTGCCGATCACCTGATCTTCGAGCGGCACAGCCTCGGCGCTGTCGAGCGCCTGCGCAATGCGCTCGTGCTGCATCTCGCTGCGCGCGCAGTCGATCACCGCGCTGGTGACGCAGGTGCGCAGGTAGGCCAGCAGCGCCGCCAGCGTGGGGATGCTGGCGAAGCGCTCGGGCGTCAGCGCCGACCACGCGCGCGCGAACGCCAGGTCGGCGATGTCGCCGCCGTGGTCGAGGATCGTGGCGCTGGCGCTGCAGCGGCCGGCCCAGGCGATCAGCATGGCGCGGTAGCGCGCCGCACCCTCGGCCCACGCCTGCTCGTCGCGCTCGACGATCGCACGGCGGAACAGCTCGTACCCATCGGTCTGCTCGTGTGAATTGTTGTGTGGCTGCATGCCTCCTCCTATGATATCCACTGGCGCGGCGCCGCGCCGTTGTCCCGCCTCTGTATCTATCAATACAGCTGCGGCGGATTTATCATAGGACTTTCGCTTGCGTGGATTTTTGCCTGCGGCAGCATGGTACTTTTGACTGTTTTGTGTGCGGTTTTTCCGCGCGGAGCGCGGAAAAACCGCACACAGCGGCGCCTGGCTTCGTTGGACGCTGCAGAAAAGCAATTCGGGGGCGGCACTGCCACCCCCGAACCCGCGCGATCGTATTAGATTTTCTTTGAGTCTGGTTCGCCAGGCATGCGTCAGCTATCTGTTACTTCAGTAGTGCCGCTTGACGTCCGATGATTGCCTAGCTTGGAATTGATATAGCCTAGCACATCACCCGGCGCGATGTGGTCGCTCGCGTGCGGCGGCATCGCGCCGCTCGCGAGCGGCGCGATGCC
>CALLYN010000474.1 GCA_937858455.1 uncultured Kouleothrix sp. | reverse complement strand
GCCAGCAGGCGCTCGATCACCGCGTCGTCGATCTCGACCAGCAGGTTGCGCCGCACCACGCCCTCGCGCATCAGCAGCTTGCCCAGCTCGCGCCGGGTGATCAGCCGCATGGCTGCGAGTGTTAGCGGCCGGAACGCGACGATCCGGTCGATCCGGTTGAAGAACTCTGGCCGGAAAAACTGCTCGGCCTCTTTGGTAAAGTGCGCACGCAGCCGCGCATCGTCGCTGGCCTGCCCGTCGCGCCCGTTCGCCGCGAAGCCGATGTCGTGCATCTCGCGGCGGCTCGCCCCCAGGTTCGAGGTCATGATAATGATCGCGTTGCGGAAGTCGGCCGTCCGCCCGGCGGCGTCGGTCAGCCGGCCCTCGCCCAGCACCTGCAGCAGCGCGTCGAATACGTCGGAGTGGGCTTTCTCAAGCTCGTCGAACAGCAGCACGCAGAACGGCTGCTCGCGCACCCGGCGCGCCAGCTCGCCGGCGCTGTCGGGCTTCCAGGCCGTGCCAATCAGCCGTGGCAGTGCGTCAGGCCCGGCGTACTCGCTCATATCGAAGCGGATCAGCCGGTCGCGCGCGCCAAACAGAAATTCCGCCAGCACTTTGGCCAGCTCGGTCTTGCCCACGCCGGTCGGGCCGACGAAAAAGAAGCTGCCCAGCGGCTTGGCCGGGTCGTGCAGGCCGGCTTTGATCACCGTGATCAGGTCGACCATGGCGGCTACCGCGTCGGGCTGGCCCAGCAGCCGCTCGTCGAAGTACGCCCGCACCTCGTCCGCGCGCATGCCCTGCTCGTCCGACACAATGAACGCCGGCAGGCCGGTGGCGCGCGCGAACGCGCGAATGGCCGCGTCGCGGCCGAGCCGGGCGCCGGGCTGCTGGGCCGCGTCGCGCGCGAGGTCGGCCAGAAAGCGCACAGCCTTGCCGGGAAAGGCGCGGTAGGGCATGAAGCGGCGCGTCAGGCTCAGCGCGGCGGCGGTGGCATCCGGCTCGATCGCCACGCCGTGGGCGGCTTCCAGGCGGCGCGCGGCGGCATGCGCGATCGCCAGCGTGTCGGCCTCGTCGGTCTCGCCTACGTCAACGCGGCGGAAGGCGTGCATAAAGCTCGGCTCGACCTTCACCCCGGCGTCGAAGCCCTCGGGCGCGCACTCGCAGATGATCGTCAGCTCGCCGCTCTCGATATATGGCCGCAGAAACCGGCCCATGTTGTTGTCGCTGCCGCTCCAGCGCCCGGCGTCGAGGATCTCGTTCGGGTCGGCCATGTACAGGATCTGCCGCCCGCGCCGCGCCTGCTGAACCAGCTTCTGCGCTCGCCCCTGCCACTCGCCGGTGTATTTCATGCCGGCGATCAGGTTGTTGGCGGTTACGAACCACACCTCGCGATCGCGCAGCGCCGGCGGCACGCTGCCGGCGCGGATACGCTCGACCACCTCGTGCAAGATCGCGGTTTTGCCCACGTCGGCGCGGCCTACCAGCACGACGCTGCTCATGCGCTCGCCCGCCAGCGCGGTGAGCACGTGCTCCACTAGCGTGTCGCGGCGGTCGGCGCGGCCAAGCTTGCCGCGCCCGGCCTGCTCGCTCAGGTTCAGCCCGCACAGCGCCAGTACCTGCTCGCCGCCGGGCGGCCCGCTCGGCTCGGCCGGCGCGGGCGCGTCGGGCAGCTCGATCGTCAGCGTCGCCAGCGTCTCTTCGCCGTCCAGGTCGGCCGCAACGATCGCTGGCGAGCGCCACTTGCGCATGTGGTGCAGCAGCGCGGCGCGTGCCAGTTCCTCGATCTGCTCGGCTGCCGGCGCTACCACGTGAAAGTCGGCGATGCGCGGGGCGGTGATCAGCAGGTGGCCCGCGCCGCCGCGCCGCGCGTCGGTCACCAGCACGTTCACGCTGATCGCGATCGGCGGCTGCGGGCCGCCGCCCTTTGGCGAAACCTCAAGCGCGATCGGCCGCAGATCCTGGCGCTCGTGAAATGGGTAGCGCCCAACCGCGCGCGGTCCGGCGCTGGCCAGGTGTGCGCTGAGCTGGGCCGCGATGTCGCGAATGGCTTCGTCACGGGTGGCGGCGTAGGCCGCGAGCGCTGGCGCCGCTGGCACCAGGATCGTCCAGGCGCCGCCGCTGTGCTGCTGGACGAACAGGCGAAATCGTAGCTGCATTGTTGGTTGTGTGCGATTCAGGCGGGGCGCTCGGCAGGGGCGCGCCCCGATGCCCCATAAGTAAGAACGCGCAGCGATGCTAAATTAACAGGGCTTAGGCGGTGTCCTCCCGCGCGGGAGGTTTGGTTTGCGCCGGTTCGGGCCAGATGCTATACTCCACCTGCGTGAACCATCCTTCGCAATCTGCAATCGACAAGAGGCTGCATGTCCGCTCATAAGAAGCGCTGGGTGCTGCGCGACCCGGCCCCGGCCGATTTCCTCGCCACGATGCGTGATCGCCCTGCCGTGGTGGCGACGCTCCTGTACCAGCGCGATCTGCGCAGCCAGGCCAGCATC
>CALLYN010000473.1 GCA_937858455.1 uncultured Kouleothrix sp. | reverse complement strand
AGCTGCGTGAGCGCGCCGGCGATCGGCACCGCCGCGAGAGCAACCGCCGGCAGCACGGCGCCGGGCGCGTGTTGCGCGCTTGAGTGCGTAGCCGGCGCGGTCGCGGCGCCGAAGCTTGGGATCAGCAGCAGCAGCAGCCAGTTATACACCGCGATGAAGCAGAAAAGCGCCAGCACGATCAGGCGCGCCCTGCGCATCAGCAGGGTATTGGCGCCAGCCGCGAGCGGCAGCCCGCTGAGCGCGAAAAACACGCTGCCAAGCACCAGGCCGAATAGCGCCGAGAACGCAGTGGCCAGCTCGCGCCCGCCGAGCAGCGCGCCGGGCGTAGCCACCGCGTGCGTAACCAGAATGCCGGCGGTGCTTAGAAAGCCCATGCCCACCAGAAACACCCGGCCATCATGTGCGCGCCGCGCGACGTGCAGTACCAGCAGGGCCAGCGCCACGCCGATCAGCGCGCCGGCGAGCGCGATCAGCAGGTGCCCAGCCGGGTTGTGCAGCATCGGCTGGTTGAGCCCCGGCCTGAGCCAGGCCGCCGCGAGCACAAGTGGCCCAGCAAGCAGCGCAGCCAGCCAGGCCACACCGCGCAGCTGAAGGCGCGTAGCGGGCAGGCGGGCAGTGTCGATCGAGTCGGCCGGTTCGCTAACCATGAGCTTGTGAGACTTATAATGGTAGTACTTAGATTATACTCAGGCGCTCGCGCGGCTGTATTACGACTATGTGACAATTATACCTACACCGTTTGATACGCTGTTCGCTTGATCACTTATAGGCTATGTTGCACTACGTGGCTTCGCCACGTAGTGCAACACAATGAGAAATTTGGGGGCGGCTTCGCCACCCCTGAACCGCCGCACAAAGCAGGTAATCAGCCGGATGAGGAGAACTAGCAGTATAATGTCGCCTATGCATCAGAACTCCACCCCGCCAGCCGATCTGCCGGCGATCTGGCAAGCGCTGCTTGGCTGGTTTGCCGCATCCGGCCGCGACCTGCCCTGGCGCCACACGCGCGACCCCTACCGGATCATGGTGTCGGAGATTATGCTCCAGCAGACGCAGGTCGACCGGGTGATTTCCAAATACCATTCGTTCCTTGCAGCCTTCCCGACGCTCGAGGCGCTGGCGGCCGCGCCAACTGCCGAGGTGATCCGCGCCTGGGCCGGGCTGGGCTACAACCGCCGCGCCGTGAATATGCAGCGCGCCGCGCGCGTGGTGCTGGCCGACCACGGCGGCCAGTTCCCGCGCGACCTGCCGGCGCTGCTGGCGCTGCCGGGGATCGGCCGCTACACCGCCGGGGCGATCGCCTGCTTCGCCTTTGAGCAGGACGTCGGCTTTATCGACACCAACATCCGCCGCGTGCTCCAGCGCCTGTTCGCCGAGCCTACGGCCCTGCCCGAGGCGCAGCTGCTGGCGCTGGCCGAGTCCGCCGTGCCGCCCGGCCAGGGCTGGGCCTGGAACCAGGCGATCATGGAGCTGGGCGCGCTGATCTGCATCCCCGCGCCGGCCTGCTGGCGCTGCCCAGCCCAGCGCTGGTGCCGCGACTACGCCGCGCGGCATGGCTTCACGATCGTGGAAACGTTCGCTGATCATGCCGTCTCCGGCGCGACCATGCACGGACGTCACGAGCTTGATCGCATGCTCGGCGGCGCGCTGGCGAAGCGCTTCGATGTGATCCTTGCCGAGGATATCGACAGGCTCTCGCGCAACCAGGCTGACATCGCGTCCATCTATGAGCGCATGACGTTCATGGGCGTCCAGCTTTGGACTGTGGCCGATGGCGAGATCAACGAAATGCACATCGGCCTCAAGGGGACGATGTCGGCGCTGTTTCTAAAAAATCTCAAGCTGAAGGTGCGCCGTGGGATGGCGGGCGTCGTCCGCGAAGGAAGAAGCGCAGGCGGTCGCGCCTATGGCTATCGAGCGATCCCCGGCAAGCCCGGCGAACTCGAAATCATTCCCGAGGAAGCCGCGATCCTGAAGCGCATCTTCCGAGATTTCATTGAGGGTGAATCGCCCCGAGATATCGCGCGCGCGCTCAATGCTGAAGGCGTGCCGCCGCCACGTGGCGGCCGCGTCTGGACGCAATCGACCATCAACGGCAACTCCACGCGTGCGCACGGCATCCTCGTCAATCCGCTCTATTCGGGGCGGATCGTTTGGGGACGGGTGACGATGGTGAAAGACCCGATGACGGGTCGACGCATATCGAGGCCGGCGCCGAGGGAGGAATGGCGGGAAGCGGACGCACCTCACCTTCGCATCATCGACGAGGCGTCATGGCAATTCGTGCAGCGGATTAAATCTCACACCGCGAAGATCCTGACCCAGCGCCAGCCGGGACGCTTGGCGCATCCGCTGTCAGGTCTGCTGAGGTGCAGCGTCTGCGGCGCTGGCATGCAGCTCAAGGATCGCAGCGGCGCGCGCGGTCGCATCATTTGCTCAGCGGCGCGCGAGAGCGGCGCCTGCCATAACCG
>CALLYN010000472.1 GCA_937858455.1 uncultured Kouleothrix sp. | reverse complement strand
CACGCTGCCCGTCGCCCCGCGCAGCCAGCCCGAGCGCCAGGTCGCGCAGCTCTGGGCCGAGCTGCTGCCCCAGCCGCCGCGCGGCGTGGCCGACAACTTCTTCGATCTCGGCGGCGACTCGTTCACGCTGGTGCGGCTCGCCGCCAGGCTGCGCGAGCAATTCGGGCACGATCTGCCGCTGGCCGCGTTTCTGCGCGAGCCAACGATCGAGCAGCTGGCGCGCCTGCTCGATCCTGCCATAGGCCAGGCGCTGGTTTGAAACAAAAGGAGAACCCCATGCCACAGCCGACCGTCGCGCGTGGAATGCGCACCTTTGTGATCATCTGGATCGGGCAGCTGGTGTCGATCCTGGGGTCGAGCCTCAGCAGCTTCGCGCTGGGCGTGTGGGTCTACCAGCGCAGTGGTTCGGTCACGCAGTTCGCGCTGGTGTCGTTCTTCTTCGCGCTGCCCGGCCTGCTGGTGGCCCCGCTGGCCGGCGCGATCGTCGACCGGGCCGACCGGCGGCGGATCATGATCCTCAGCGACACCGGCTCGGCGCTGCTCACCCTGCTGATCGCGCTGCTGCTGCTGGCCGGGCGGCTCGAGGTCTGGCATATCTACCTGACGACGATCGCCGCCTCGATCATTCTGGCGTTCCAGGGGCCGGCCCACGCCGCCTCGACGCCGCTGATCGTGCCAGAAGAGCAGCTCGGCCGCGCGAACGGCATGGCCCAGATCGGCGGCGCGGCCAGCCAGATCGCCGCGCCGGTGCTCGCCGGGGCGCTGCTGGCGCTGATCGGCATCCAGGGCGTCTTCGTGATCGACTTCGCGACATTCCTGTTCGCCGTCACTACCCTGCTGCTCGTGCGCATCCCCCAGCCGCCCGCCAGCGCCGACACCACCGGCGCGCGCGGGTCGCTGCTGCGCGAGGCCGCCTACGGCTGGACATACCTCGCCGCGCGGCCGGGCCTGCTCGGCCTGCTGCTGCTGTTCGCCAGCGCTAACTTCCTGCTCAGCACCGTGGTGGTGCTCGTCACGCCGCTGATCCTCTCGGTGTCTAGCCCGGTGATCCTCGGCACCGTGCTCTCGGTCGGCGGCGTCGGCATGCTGCTCGGCTCGATCGCTATGAGCGTCTGGGGCGGGCCGAAGCGCCGCGTCTACGGCGTGCTGGGCTTTATGTTCCTCGGCGGCCTGTTTATCGCCCTCAGCGGCGTGCGCGCCTGGGTGCCGCTGTTCATCGCCACCGCCTTTGGCTTCCTGTTCACTCTGCCGATCGCCAACGGCTGCACCATGAGCATCTGGCAGACCAAGGTCGCGCCCGACGTTCAGGGCCGCGTGTTCGCCGTGAGCGATATGGTCGGCGGCTTCACCCGCCCGATCAGCTTCCTGATCGCCGGGCCGCTGGCCGACCGCGTGTTCGAGCCGCTGCTAGCCCCCGGCGGCGCGCTGGCCGGCAGCATCGGCCGGCTGATCGGCGTCGGCGCGGGCCGCGGCATCGGCCTGCTGTTCATCGTGATGGGCACGCTGCTAATGCTGGTTTCGGCCGCGGGCTACCTGTACCCGCGCATCAAGCTGCTCGACACCGAGCTGCCAAACATGCTCCCGGTGGCGAGCGCCGACGAGCAGCCCGGCGGGGTTGTTTCGGCGCCAAGCATGTAGCCGCGCTTTCCGCGCCGGCCGATCTACAACTTTTGGCCGATACGAGATCAGCCTAGCGGCCGCAACACCACGCCGCAACCTGCCGTCGAAGCAGCAGGAACGAAATAGCGCGGCGCAATTCGCGGCCGGCTACGTAAGAAAGGAATACATCGTGAACAAGCAGCTGACTCGTAACCCCAACGATAAAATCATCGCCGGTGTCGCCAGCGGTATTGCCGATTACTTCGGCATCGATGCGACAATCGTGCGGATCATTTTCCTGCTGCTGCTGCTGCCCGGCGGCATAAGCCCGCTGGTGTACGTGCTCTTGTGGTTCGTGATGCCCGAGCGCGCTAGCAGCGCCGCCGAGCCTCACCGCTTCGATCCATACACCGGCGAGCCGATCAGCCACTAGCCCGCCACGCGTACCTGCTCAAGGCACAGCACGCCGGCCGAACCAAGAGGTTCGGCCGGCGTGCTGCGTCCGGGCGCCACGTCGCCACCATCAGCCGAACTCGTAGCGCGGCCGCGCGGCGCTCAGCAGCACCGGGCCGGCCACCGGCCGCCAGATGCCGCGTGGCGCAAATACCGAAGCCCGAATGAGTGTTTCCGGTCAAAACATAGGCTTTTTGCTTCCTGCGGTGCCTGGCCTGGCCTTCCTCGATGATCCGGCGAAGGAACCCGGACTGACCCTCCTCTTCGGATTTTAAA
>CALLYN010000471.1 GCA_937858455.1 uncultured Kouleothrix sp. | reverse complement strand
AGACGTGCATCGCCAGCGTGGGCAGCGCGCCGCTGCCGTCGAGCCCGAAATCCCACGGGCTCAGGCCGCGCGACCAGCTCGAGGCGGCGGCGGCGAACGGCTGGCGCGCGATCGCGATTGTCCAGTGGTTTTCGCTGCGCGCGAGCTTCAGCCGCGCCACGCCATTCGCGTCGGTGCTGGCGCTGCCGAGCGCGCTGCCCGTGTCGTCGAAGAAATCGAACGCCAAGCCGGCGGCAGGCTGGCCGCTGGCCAGGTCGTTGGCCCACACCAGCGCGTCGCCGGGGCTCGATTTGAGCGTCACGTTCAGGTTCGACACCACCAGCACGTGCTGCTGCGGCGGGCCTTGCGGCTGGTCGAGCGTCAGCAGGTACGCGCCGGGGTCGAGCGCGCCGCCATTCGCCAGCAGGTCGATCTTGGCGAGCGTCGGCTGGTCGAGCGGCGTGTTCAGCGGCACCTGCCAGCGGCGGATGAGCGTGTCGTCCGTCGGCGTGCGCGAGGCATCCCAGTAGGGCTGTTTCAGCGCGTCGAGGCTCAGGCGGAACAGCGCCAGGCTGGCGGTGCCGATATTCACCGAGCTAATGCCGACGCGCGCCGGGTTGTGCGCGTCGTAGGTAGCGATGTAGTCGGGCATCACAATCTGGATCCCCGGCGGCAGCGGCGCGGTGCGGAAGCCGATCTCCAGCGCCTGGCCGGTGCGGTTGCCGTACGCATCGGCGATGCCTGGCCCGATCCGCGCGCGGTAGCTGCTCGACGGGCGGGCGCCAAAGCTGATGTGGAAGCCGTAGGCCGCGCCGGGCGGGGCGCTGGTGTCGCCGGGGTAGATCTGCGCGCCGTAGGTGTACACCTGCGTCGGCGAGATCGGCGGCGTCATCTGCAGGTTGGCCATCACCGTGGCCGCGTCGATCGGCGTGTTGAAGAACAGCGCCAGGTCGCTGCCGGGGTTGACGTTGGCCTGGCCGTCGGCCGGCTGGGTGCCGAGCAGCCGTGGCAGCGGCACGGTGTGGAAGGCGCTGGTGAAGTCGGCCGCCATGCCGGCGCCGGCCGCGCCGCCCAGGCTGGCGCCGAGCGCCACCTGGTAGTCGCTGTCGAACGCGAGCCGCTGGCCTGGCGTGAACACCAGCGTATCGCGCACGAGATCAAGTGTGCCGGGCACGTCGGCGCCGCCTGCGCGCAGGTGGAAGGCGGCGCGCGCGGCCGCAGCGTCGATCGGCTGGCTCAGCTGCAGCGAGATCGGCTGCTCGATCGGCACCAGGCGCTCGCCGTCTTGCGGGAATACCGCCAGCACCTGCGGCCGCGCCGTGCTGAACGACCAGCGGTACTCGCTGGCGAGCGGGCTGCCGTCGATGCCCTGCAGCCCGGCCGCGACGCTGGCGCTGTAGCGTATGCCGCCCGGCAGCGGCGCGCTGGGGTGGAACACATACACGGCGGTGTTGAGCCACTCGCCCCGGCCGGCGATCGGCGGCGTGAAGCTCAGCGGCTGGGGCGCGTCGGCCTGGCCTTCGGCTGGCGCTAGCGGCACCACCGGCCGGTTGAACAGCACGGTGATCGTGGCGTTGGGCTGCACCTCGGCCGCGTCATTCGCCGGGATCACCTGGCCGACCTCGAGAAAGCCGGCGGTGCTGAAGCGAAACTGGAACGGCCCGGCCAGCTGTGCGCCGTCGGCGGCGCGGGCCGCCTGGCCGAGCGTCACGTCGAACAGGCGCGCGCGTGGCAGCGGCTGGCTGGGCACAAAGCGCAGCGTGCGCGCGTCGGCCCACTGGATGCTGCCGCTCACCGCCGGCGCGAGGCTAAACGCGCTCTCGACGGCCTTCTGATCCATGGCGCGGTCGAACACCAGCTCGATCGGCTGGTTCGGCGCAAGCTCGGCGCCGCGCGCCGGGCTGCGGCCAACGACAATCGGCGAGACGGTGCCCTCGGGCAGGGGGGTGTAGGGCAGGCGCGCCGGTGTGGGCGGCGCGGCCTCGGTTGGCCGCTCGACAATCGGCGCCGGCCGGCCGCGCAGCGCAAATGCCAGCCCACCAACCAGCGCCACAACCACCACAGCGGCGGCGATTCGAACAGTGCGGCGACGCATAGGCCGTCCCCTTTATGTACACGAGCTGCGCGCTCCCTGCGGGTTGGCTGCCGCCGGCTCCAGGTGTGGCCACCGGTGGCCAGCCAGGGCAGTGCTCGGAAGGCGCCGGGAGCCCTGGGCGCCCGATCTCGCCGCATCCAGCGCGTAAGCCGTGCCTAGTAGCCGTGCGAACCAATCGATGTTGGAAGAGAGACGCCTGAGCAGGCGAGGATGTTCCGGGGATATTGTAGCATTTCTAGAGCGCGAGGCCGAGGCGGGCCAGCGCGTCGGCGGCGGCCTCGGCCGCGTTCATGGCCTGGGCGCGCGCGCGCATGTACGCCAGGTCGAGCTGCTGGCGGCGGATGATCCCGGCGGCGTCGGCCAGGTCGTGCTTGCCTTGCTCGGGGCCGCGGCCCAGCACTACCTTGTGCACCAGCACGTCCTCGGGCGCCAGCACCGTCACCGGCGAGCCGAGCAGCGGCATACGCCGGATGTGGGCGAGCATCGCGGCGTCGAGGCTGAAGGGGTGGGTTTGCGCGCCGCGGCGGATGCTCAGGTCGTCGAACAGCTTGATGCCGCGCCAGAGAATGCGCTGGCCGTCGAACTGGACGGCTTTGTGCTGCTGCTGAAGCAGCCGTACGACATCGGGTAGTTTGCCTGGGGTCACCAGAATATCGACATCCTGGATCGGCCGCCGATCGCCGTACAGGTGCGCGGCGCAGCCGGCGCACACCGCCCATTTCAGAGTATTGGCGTCGAGCAGGCGTTGCACAACCCCGAGGTTCCCGGCGATCAGCGACATAGCAGCTCCAGCAGGCAAGCACGAGAAGCAGCGGCAGCGCAGCTGTCGCTTGTATCATAGCACGCCGAAACGGCAGCACAAGGCGGTAAAAAGTCCTGTTGTGCTATCCCCCACGCCGCGCGCGGGGCCGGCTGTGCTAGCGGCGGCCGATCGAGCGCGCGTAGCGCAGCCAGTCGTTCTTGTGGAGCTGCATCTCGTAGAACTCGACATACAGGCCGTGCTGGCCATTGCGGAAGAACGGCCGCAGCTGGGCGTAGTGCGGGCTGTCGAGCACGCGCCAGTCGAAGCGGCTATCGGCGATGCGCCAGTCGCTGCCGGCGAAGCTAAAGCCCAGCCGCTCGTACGAGCGCACCGCGCGCTGGTTGGGCGCGGCCACGTCGAGCACCATCGCCTGGAAGCCCAGATCGGTGAAGTAGTAGGTGAGGAACAGCGCCAGCGCTTCGGTGCCGAGGCCCTGGCCGACGTACGACGCGCCGAAGGTAATGCCCAGCCGCGCCTGCGACTTGCGGGTATCGATATCGCGCAGCGAGATCCGCCCGATCATCCGGCCGGCCGCATCGTCGACGGCCCAGGTGCGGCGCATCGCCGTGCTTTCGAAAAACGACCAGACCTCGCTAGACAGGCCAACCTGGCGCGGCAGGTTCCAGAGCGGCTCAAGCGGATCATTGTAGGGGGGCCATTCGTCCGCCAGCTCGTCGTCGTGGAACGTCCAGGGACGAATCGAAAGCCGCGCACTACGGAGCAGCATTGGGTCTCCAGGCGTACAGGCTACCATCGAATGGGTAGACCCGCCGCGCGATCAGGTCGATCACCTCGGCGCTGGCCTCCCGGCAGCGCTGGATCAGGTCGGCCGGGTAGCCGAAGCGTAACTGGTGTGCTTCGAACTCGTCCTCGTCGTCGAGTATCACCTCGCCGGTTTGCGAGCGCCAGATCACGTCGAGGTCGAGGTCGATAAAGTGCAGCTGGCCGGTGTGCCAGCTGGCCGGCGTGGCGATATTAATGTAATGGTTGCGCGGGCGCCAATCGGCGTGCCAGCTGATATGCAGGTTGTATGGCCGGTCGGCCCAGTAGAGCTGCAAATTATGCTGCGTAGCAATCATCGAGCCGCGATAGCTTTCGATGTGCGCGCCGGGCGCGAGGTACAGCTGCAGCAGGTTTGGCTCTTCGCGCACCAGCGTAGTGACGTAGTGGTAGTGCAGGCTACCATCGTACTTGGTCGAGCGCACGGTGATTGGTTTCATGGCTCGATGGGAAAGGCGGCCGCGTCGAGCTCGCCGATCTCGCCGACCACCAGGCGCACCAGCTCGGGCAGCGCCTCGCTCAGCGGCTGCTCGATCACGTGGTCGGCCAGCAGCGTGTAGATCGAGTTTTCGGCGTCGATCGAGAGCAGCAGCGCGCCGACGCGCTTGGCGGCGAATGGGAACGACGACACCGGCTCGATCGCGCCGACATCGCCGACGCACACGAACACGTCGCACTGCTCGACGGCGGCGCGCGCGGCGCGCAGCTCCCACTCGGGCAGGCCCTCGCCGAACATCACCACGCCGGGCCGCAGCATGCTGCCGCAATGCGGGCAGCGCGGCGGCGACTCGCCCACGTCTTCCCAGGCCGAGATAATGTGCCCGGCCTCGTAGCAGCGGCTGCGGCGCAGGCAGCCGTTCAGCTCGATCAAATCGCGCGAGCCGGCGCGCCAGTGCAGGCCGTCGATTGTTTGCGTAATCAGCGTGAAGGTTGGGTAGTGCTGCTCGAGATCGACCAGGGCGTAGTGCGCGGCGTTCGGCTCGGCGGCCTCGGCGGTGCGGCGGCGGTGCTCGTACCACTCCCAGACCATGCGTGGGTTGCGCAGGTATGCCTGCACGGTGGCGAGCTCGCTTACATCGTACTGCGCCCACTCGCCGGTGTGGGCCTCGCGAAACGAAGGCACCTTGCTGGCGGCGGCCATGCCGCCGCCGGTGAGCGCCACGACACGTTTAGCCTGCTTCAAGCGCTGCAGCACTGAGTCGGGCAAAGTCAGCGGCATCGCGATCCTCCTTATATCCACACGCGGCCGGGCCACCGAGCACTGCCTGCAGCAGCGGCAGCGACTCGACAGCCGGGCCGATCAGCAGCTTACCGAATATGCCGGGCGGGGCGATGCCGCGATTGTCGGCGCCATGGGCGCGCCGCACCGGCGGGCGTAGTGGGACAGGTCGGCGGCGCGCCGCACCACGCCGGGGGTTCGAGCCAAGAGCCGCGCCTGGCAACGCCGCCGCAGCAGCGCCTCGCCGAATCACACGACATTGGGGTGCGGCGGGGGGGGGGGGGGGGGGGGGGGGGGGGGGGGG
>CALLYN010000470.1 GCA_937858455.1 uncultured Kouleothrix sp. | reverse complement strand
GCCCGCGCCGGGCCGGGCATCTCGAGGTCGAGGCCGGCGCGGGCGCTCGCGCCAGCCGAGTGCGTGCCGCCCCAGTCGCTCATCACCAGGCCGTCGAAGCCCCACTCTTCGCGCAAGAGGCTGGTCAAGAGCCAGGTGTTCTCGCTGCAGTAGGTGCCGTGCAGGCGATTGTACGCGCTCATGATCGCCCAGCTGCGCCCTTCTCTCACCGCAAGCTCGAATGGCAGCAGGTAGAGCTCGCGCAGGGCGCGCTCGGGGATGTCGCTGTTGATCGTTCCGCGCTGATACTCGGACTCATTCCCGGCGAAGTGTTTCACCGTCGCTGCGACGCCCTGCTCCTGCAGGCCCCGAATGTAGGCGACGGCAAGCTGCCCGGCCAGGTGCGGATCCTCCGCGTAGCTCTCGAAGTTGCGGCCGTTGAGCGAGCTGCGGAACAGGTTGACGGTCGGGCCGAGCAGCGCCGTCGCGCCTTTGGCTTTGGCCTCACGCGCCAGCAGCCGGCCGACCTCGCGCAGCAGCTCTGTGTTCCAGCTCGCGCCGAGGGCGATGCCGACTGGAAAGGCGGCGGTGCGCTTGCCGCCGATCAGCGGGCCGCCGCCACGCGCGCCGGCCGGGCCGTCGGTGACCTTCATGGCCGGAATGCCCAGCCGCGCGATCGGCACGGTTCGCCAGTGATCGGCGCCGGCCAGCAGGGCAACCTGCTCGTCCAGAGTCAGCGCGTTGAGGAGCGTGTCGACGCGCGCGTCCGCGTCGGCAGGCGTGCCGTGGTTTGTGCCGGTGCTCATAGCATCTCCTTGTAGATGGCAGAGAGGGATTGTTGCTGCGGTTTGGCGGTTTCGGCGAGGCCGAAACCGCCAAACCATAGATCAGTGTAGGTTGTGGCAATTTCGCTTCCCAAAATGGGTGGTACCATGCTGCTGCAGCGAAAGTGCCCGATCGAGGGAGCCGAGCAAGGCAGCTGCATGGGCGATAAGGAGGAAGACGCATGCATGTTCTTAGCGTGAACTGCGGCCGTGCCGAGCCAATGGCTAACGCGAAAGCATCGGGCGTGACCGGCATTTACAAGCGCCCGGTCGCTACGGCTGTTCTGGTCACCACCCTTGGCCTGGCCGAGGATACCATGTGTGATACCGCGAACCACGGAGGCGCTGACCAGGCGATCTACATCTATGGCGTGCCCGATTATGCCTGGTGGAGCAGCGCGCTTCAGCAAGATCTGGCGCCGGGCACATTTGGCGAGAACATAACGATCGCCGGCCTGGAAAGCGCCAGCATGTCGATCGGCGATCGTCTGCATATTGGTAGTGTCACACTCGAAGTGACGGCGCCGCGCATTCCGTGTGTCACGCTGGCGCGGCGCATGGGCGACCCAGCGTTTCTCAAACAGTTTCGCGCGGCCGAGCGCCCGGGCGCGTACTGCCGTGTTGTTCGTACGGGTGCGATCGAGGCCGGCGATGCCGTGCGCTACGAGCCCTACGCTGGCGTACACGTCGGCCTGATCGAGCTCTTTCGCGATCTCTTCGAGCCCGAAAACGACGAAGCCACCATCCGCCGCCACCTCGCTGCCCCGATCGCGGTTCGCGCCCGCCAGTATAAAGAAACGCAGCTGGCGCGGCTGCTGGCGAAGCAGGCTTAGGCGCGGGTTCGGCCGCGGCATCGCAGCACGAAAGTAATGAAGCGGAGCTGGTATACGCCCACGTGCTTAGCCGATCTCGGCGATCACGATCTCGAAGGGCGCCAGGGCGAGCGCGTCGAG
>CALLYN010000469.1 GCA_937858455.1 uncultured Kouleothrix sp. | reverse complement strand
AGCTCCGCGCCGCCCAGGCCCAGCTCGACGCGCTCCGCCACCCCACCGCCGACGCCCTCAGCGCCGCCGAGACTGCCGTGCGCCAGGCTCAGCTCGACCTCCAATCGCAGACCAATACCAGCTCGGCCAACAAAACCAAGGCCCAGCAGGATCTCCAGCGCGCCGTCGAGGCGCTCACCCAGGCGCAGTCGAAGTACGCCACTGCGCTGCAGAACTGGCAGTATGTGCAGGACACCGGCAACGACCCGGTGACGCCGACCAAGACCAGCGCGCAGGGCAAGGCGGTGGCGAACACGCTCAACGACGCGCAGCGCCAGCAGTACTACGACGCGTACGTGCAGGCGACGGCGAGCATGCACAGCGCGGAGACGGCGGTGCAGCAGGCACAGGTGAGCTACGAGAGCGCGCGGCAGGCCGAGCCGCTGGCGATCGCGCAGGCGCAGGCCAAGCTGGCGGACGCGCAGGCGCAGCTGGTGGCGCTGCAGCAGCCAAGCGCGACGAATGTGGCGCAGAAGCAGGCGAGCGTCGACCAGGCGCGGGCGAGCCTGACGCAGGCGCAGGCGAACCTGGCTAAGCTGACCGCGCCGAGCACGGCGTCGGACGTGAGCATCCAGCAGAACGCGATCACCCAGGCCGAGCAGACGCTCAAGCAGGCCCAGCTCAAGCTCGCCGACGCAACCCTCACCGCCCCGTTCGACGGCGTGATTACTACAGTGAACATTGTGCCGGGCAGCAGCGCCAGCGGCACGGACGTGGCGCTCAGCCTGATCGACCGCAGCACCCTGCACATCGACATGAAGCTCAGCGAGAATGATGTCGCCAAGGTATCGCTCGGCCAGCGCGTGGCGCTGACGATCGACGCGCTGAAGGACTGGAAAGCGCAAGGGACGGTGAGCTACATCTCGCCGGTGGGCGCAAGCAGCAACGGGGTGGTGACATACGCGGTGCGCGTGAGCTTCCCCGACAGCGACGCGCGCGTCAAGGTCGGCATGACCGCGAACCTGTCGATTACCACCGCCAGCAAAGACGGCGCGCTGCTGGTGCCAACCAGTGCGCTGCTGCCCAAAGGCGCCGGCCACGCCGTGCTGGTTCCTAATGCCGACGGCACCAAGCGCGAGGTCGAGGTGCAGACCGGCCTGAGCGACAGCACGCAGACCGAGATCACCGGCGGGCTGAGCGAGGGCGACAGCGTGGTGACAACCGCCGCCACCAGCACAACCACGCAAACGCGGCGCGGCCCGTTCGGTTAGGCGCTCGCGGCAGGTAACGCAACACCAATGTTCGGGTTCCCAACCACGCAATGGGAACCCGAACACAAGCAGAAAGTACGGCTATGGAACCAACCATGATCGCAATCAACGATATGCAGAAGATCTACCGGATGGGCGATGTCGAAGTGCCGGCGCTACGCGGCGTCTCGTTCACAATCAACCGCGGCGAGTTCGTGGCGGTAATGGGGCCAAGCGGCAGCGGCAAAAGCACGCTGATGAACATGATCGGCTGCCTCGACACACCTACCTCGGGCAGCTATATCCTCGACGGCGCCGAGGTGGCTACACTCAACGGCACCGACCTAGCGCTGGTGCGCGCGCGCAAGCTCGGCTTTGTGTTCCAGCAGTATATGCTGCTGCCGCGCCAGAACGCGCTGCGCCAGGTCGAGATGCCACTGATCTACCGCGGCGTGCCCACAGCCGAGCGCCACCGCCGCGCCGAAACCGCGCTACGGATCGTCGGCATGGGCCAGCGCCTGGCCCACAAGCCCAACGAGCTTTCTGGCGGGCAGCAGCAGCGCGTGGCCATCGCCCGCGCCATGGTCGGCAGCCCGGCCGTGCTGCTGGCCGACGAGCCCACCGGCGCGCTGGACACGCGAACCAGCGAGGAGATCATGCTGATCCTGACGCGCCTCAACCGCGAGCAGAATCTCACGATCGTGCTGGTGACGCACGAGCCCGAAATTGCCGCCTACGCCCAGCGCATCCTCACAATGCGCGATGGCCTGCTCGTCGAGGATCGGAGGAATTAACCATGGCAGCAACTGCAAATCTTCCGCTGGGGGCACAGGCCAACAGCACGCAGCCCTCGCTCGAGCCGCTCGACGATCGCGGCCCCGCCAGCATGGGCGCCGGCGAGGTCGGCCGGCTGGCGCTCGACAGCCTGTTGGCAAATAAAATCCGCTCGCTGCTCACCATGCTCGGCGTGATCATCGGCGTGGCCTCGGTGGTGGCGCTGCTGGCGATCGGCAACGGCGCCAGCTCGGCGATCACCAACCAGGTCAAGTCGATCGGCACCAACGTGCTGACGGTGATGCCCGGCTCGCCGAACAATCGCGGGCCAGGCCAGGGCGGGCCGCGCGAAAGCCTGACCCTCGCCGACGCACAGGCGATCGCCACGCTGAACCTGCCGATCGTCGGGCCGTCGCCGCAGTTTGGCGGCAGCGCCCAGGTGGTGGCGCCGGCTGCCGATAAAAACGCCTCGGTCACGGGCGTGACGGTGGCGTACCAGGAGATCAACAACCTGACGCTGGCCAGCGGCGCGTTCTTCTCCACCGACCAGATCCAGGGCGCCAACCCGGTAGTGGTGCTCGGCAACACGCTGGCGACCGACCTGTTCGGCAGCGGCGAGGCCGTCGGCCAGACGGTGCGCATCAGCGGGCACACCTTCCGCGTGATCGGCGTGCTCAACACCAAGGGCAACAGCGGCTTCGGCTCGGTCGACGACCAGGCGCTGGTGCCAATCACGGTGGCGCAGCAGCAGCTGTTCGGCGCGCGCACGCCCGACGGCAACGGCTGGCAGGTGTCGCAGATTCAGATCTCGGTAAAGAACAGCCAGGACATCACCGCCGTGCAGGCGCGCATTGAGGCACTGCTGCGCGAGCGCCACAACCTCAGCGCCGACGGCAGCAAGGACGACTTCGGGGTGATGAACCAGGCCGCGCTGCTCAGCTCGCTCTCGACCGTTACGACGCTGCTGACAGCCTTTCTGGCGTCGGTGGCCGGCATCTCGCTGCTGGTGGGCGGCATCGGCATCATGAACATCATGCTGGTAAGCGTCACCGAGCGCACGCGCGAGATCGGCCTGCGCAAAGCCGTCGGCGCCCGCCCGCGCGACATCCTGCTGCAGTTCGTCGTCGAGGCGCTGGTGATCAGCCTGGCGGGCGGCCTGATCGGCCTGGCGATCGGCAGCGGCATCGCCCTGATCGTCACGCTCACCGGGCTGGTCACGGCCAGCATCACCGCCAGCTCGGTGCTGCTGGCGGTCGGCTTCTCGCTGGCGGTCGGCCTGTTCTTCGGCATCTACCCGGCCCAGCGCGCCGCCAGGCTCAACCCGATCGAGGCACTGCGCCACGAGTAATACCAACTCGGTTTGATTGCTTTCTTGTTACGATGCCCTGCCCGGCCAAGCCGGGCAGGGCATCGCAAAACTGCACACAAAACAGTCAAAAGTGTATTGGGCAAATACACTCTGCACTGTGGGGGTGCGGGGGCGGCTTC
>CALLYN010000468.1 GCA_937858455.1 uncultured Kouleothrix sp. | reverse complement strand
CGCTGGCGCTGCGGTGGGCTGGCCTGCCTGCGGCGCGGCGGCTTGCCCGCCGCACGCCGCCAGCAGCCCCAGCACAAGCGCCAACAGTAGCATCTTCAGGTTCGTTCGTGCCTTCATGGCCTTGCTCCTTTGCGAGTAGACGAACATGAGCACACGCAACCCACACCCGCCGGGGGCCCACCGGGGATGTCGAGCACGGGCGCGATATAATCGCGGGCAGCGCAAAGCCCGGCACGCAGCCCGAGCTACGTTCGTGAGGCTTCGCTATGCGCCAGGTACGAAGTACAGCTGAGTGTCGCGTGCCATACTGCGATCAGCAAACGGCCGGGGCGTAGGAATAATTGCCGCGGTGTTCCGTATGCCTGCGGTCAGAATATCAGCGCCCCGCCGGTTCGCGAGGATGCTGGCAAGAATTGCGGATGATGAGCTCGGTGTCCAGCTCGGCGCGCTCGGCCGCTCCCTTGTCGATCAGCCGCAGCAGCATTTGCGTCGCCACGCGGCCCATCTGCTCGAGCGGCTGGCGCACAGTTGTCAGCGCCGGGTAGATGCTGGCCGCCTGCGGGATGTCGTCGAACCCCACCACCGAAAGATCGTCGGGGATGCGCAGGCCGCGGTCGCGCGCGGCATCGATCACGCCAAACGCCATCTCGTCATTCGAGGCGAAGATCGCGGTTGGCCCATCGGGCAGGCTCAGAAGTGCGCGGCCGCCTGCAAACCCCGATTGCCGTAAAAAGTCGCCGGTGTACACGAGCGCCGGGTCGGCCGCTATGCCCGCTTCGCCCAGCGCTGCGTGGTACCCTGCCAGCCGATCGACCGAGCAGCCGATGTCCATGGTTCCCGTCACAAAGCCGATCCGCCGGTGGCCTAGCTCGATCAGGTAGCGCGTGGCGTCGTAGCCGCCGCGCCAGTTCGTAGCGCCTACCGCCGCGCCGCCTTCGCCAACTCCCTGGTGGTCGATCAGCACATACGGAAAGCGCTGGCGCTGCAGCGACTGCAGGTACGCCTCGGGGTTGCGCGGCAGCATCAGCAGCAGCCCGTCGGCCATGCCACGCGTGATCGCCGTCACATACGCCGATTCTTTCGCGCGGCGCCGGTGCGTGGTGTACAGCATCAGGTCGTACTGCGCCGCTTCAAGCTCGAGGTCGATGCCACGCACGATCTCGCCAGTGTAAGCGCTTTCAAAGCCATGCACAAGCAGACCAATTACGCGCGAGCGGCCGCCTGCCAGGCTGCGCGCCTGCTGGTTCACCACGTAGCCCAGCCGGGTCATGGCCCGCAGCACTGCCTCGCGCTTGTCGGGCTTGACATGTTCCTTGTTATTGATTACGCGCGAGACAGTCGCATACGAGACGCCGGCCTCGCGCGCTACATCAAAAATAGTTACTTCCCCAGGCATTTTCTGGTTACGTGTCATGCTGCCCTTCCAAGCTTGTCTGCGGCGGCGCCTGACGCCAGGATAGCGATACCTGCTGGCATAGATAATACCGCATTCGCCGCTCGATGTGGCAGCACCACGTCGGCATGAACCTCCAGAAGTATACCCACAAGGGCGCATACTATTGCAAGCACTTTCAAACTCCATGCCAAAAGTGCCTGTGCTGATGGGGTACGTTATTCTGTATTGTGATAGCGCTTGCAATTTGATAATAGCACGCCTTGTAAGCGCTGTCAATACTCGATCTCCATCTTTCGACCCTCGACAGAGCGCTCCTGCTGCATAAGCCCTCAGGGCTCGTGCAAGGTCGGCCCTCACCCCCCTCTCCCGCGTGCGGAAGAGGGGAGATTATTGTTGGCTATGTGGTGCGGTCGCGGAGGCGACCGCACCACATAGCCAGATATATTAACCCCCTCCCCTGGCAGGGGAGGGGGTAGGGGGAGGGGTCGAAAGACGTTGCACGAGCCCCGCGTAAGCCCTAAGCTTCTCAAAACAGCGGCTTATGCCGCAGCCGTACCAGCGCACTCACGGTACCCATACCCACGGCAATCGCCACGATCAGCAGCACCGCACGCACCGCGTCGGCCAGGCCGGCGGTATAGTCGGCCTCTACAAACTTCAACACTGCCCGGAACGCGATCGCGCCTGGCACCAGCGGGATGTAGCCAGGTATTGCGAACAGCGAGCTGGTGGTGCGCAGCCGCCGCGCCAGCAGCTCGGCCATCGCGCCAATCGTCAGGCCGGCAAAGAAAAACGCCACCTCAACCGGCCCGCCGGCATATGCGATCAGCCAGCGCACGCCATAGGCCAGCATGCCCGTCAGCGCGGCGAACGGCAGCACCTGGTACGGCACGTCAAACAGCACGCCGAAGCCGCCGGCCGCCAGCAGCGCCATCAGCAGCGCCACCAGCAGGTTCGGCTGCAGCGTCGTCTCGAGCGCCACCGGCGCCCGGCTGATCAGCAGTGTCGCCCAGATGCCCGCGCCAATCGACATCACCGCCAGCAGCGCTGCGGTGGCCCGCGCTACCCCCGAGGTGATATCGCCACGCACCATGTCGGCGGTCGAGCTGACCATCAGCACCCCTGGCACCAGCAACAGCACCGAGCCAGTGATCGCCACGGCCGGCTTCACGCCGATCGGCACGGCCAGCGGCAGCACCGTAGCAAATGCCAGCGCCAGCGCGCTGGCGCTGGCCGCCACGAACGCCGTGGTCATCAACCGATCCAGGTTGCGGTGCAGCAGGCTGTGGCGCAGCGCCTGCCCGCACGCCGCCGCCAGCAGAACCACTACGAACTCGCCCAGCCCGCCGCCAAACAGCACCGCGAACCCGGCGCAGCCCAGCGCTACCGCCAGCGTCGTCAGCCACACGCCGTATAATCGCGGCTGCCGGGCAATGCGGTCCAGCGCGTCGAGTGCGGCCGCGATTGTCAGCTCGCCGCGCTCGGTGCGCCGCGACACATCCATCACCGCCGCCACGCGGCTCAGGTCGACGCCACTTTTTGTCACGCGCTGGATGCGCGTGCGGTGCTCGTGGTGCGATACCGCCGAGGCAATAATTCCCTGCGGCGTCACATACACATCCATCCACTCGGCGCCCAGCGCCGTGCCCATCCGGTGTACGGTCTCCTCGACCCGCGCGGTATTCGCGCCATTTTCGAGCATGAGCTGCCCTGCGCGCAGCGCAGTTGTCAGCACGTCGCGCAGCGCGTCGCGCGAAAGCGCCGGGCGCGCTGTGCCGGCTTCCAGCTCCTGGTCGCTCGCCGAAAAGAATGTCGCCATATGCTTCCACCTATACCGTTCTTTTACCGCGTGCGCGGCGCCAGATAACAAAACACCAAGGGTTCAAGAGCGGCTGCGCTCTGTACTCCTTGGCGTCCTGGTGCCACGATTAAATTGGCCGCGTATCTGCGTTCCGCTCTTCGGTATGGCTCATCCATCGCTGCGCTTGGGCGCCTTGCCAGGGCGCTTGGCGGCTGGCCGGCGCACCTGCGCGCCGTCGTCGTCGCCGGCATCCTGCGATTCTTCGCCGGCCAGCGCCTGAAGCTCGTCCTGCTTGGCCGGCGGCTGGCGGCCTGCCACGGGCGCGGGCGCACCTCCGCCAG
>CALLYN010000467.1 GCA_937858455.1 uncultured Kouleothrix sp. | reverse complement strand
TGGCGGTCTCGGCCCTGCTCGGCCTGCTCGGGCTCGCCGGCATGGCGCTGCTCATGCTGCTGAGCAGGGAGCGGCCCACCGACGTCCCGCAGTACCTGCCGGAGCCGCCCGAGGACATCCCCCCGGCGCTCGGCTACCAGCTCGCACACGAGGGGACATACGACGACCGGCTCGTCCTGGCGACCCTGATGGACCTCATCGATCGCGGCTTCTACGAGGCCAAGGCCGCGCCGGGGGCCGAAAATTTCCTGACCCGGATGGGCGATTTCCTCGAACTTGTCGCGCTGGCCGCGCTGCTGATCGACGCGATCGAGCAGCGCCCGCGCGCCGCCCAGAGCACCACGCTCGGCGCGCGGCTGATCGTCAGGCGCTCGACGGGGCCGGCGCCAACGTAGCGTGCGGTAGCCGTATGGCATCAGCGAGCACCAGTCTACTACCTGCGATGTGCAATTAGTACAAGGAGAACAGATCCATGGCCGGTATCAAGTTCGATCATGTGTGGAAGCGCTTCGGCGAGGTGTCGGTGCTGAAAGACCTGAACATCGACATCCCCGACCAGGAATTCCTGGTGCTGGTCGGGCCTTCGGGCTGCGGCAAGTCGACGGCGCTGCGCTGCCTGGCAGGGCTCGAAGAGATCACCGACGGCAACATCTACATTGGCGATCGGGTGGTGAACGACGTGCCGCCGAAGGATCGCGATATCGCCATGGTGTTCCAAAGCTACGCGCTCTACCCGCATATGTCGGTGTACGACAACATGGCCTTCGGCCTGAAGCTGCGCAAAACGCCCAAGACCGAGATCGACAAGCGCGTGAAAGAGGCCGCCGAGCTGCTCAGCATCGGCCACCTACTCGACCGCAAGCCCAAGGCGCTCTCGGGCGGCCAGCGCCAGCGCGTGGCCCTCGGCCGCGCGATCGTGCGCAACCCGGCCGTGTTCCTCATGGACGAGCCGCTCTCGAACCTTGACGCCAAGCTGCGCGTCCAGACGCGCGGCGAGATCTCGAAGCTGCACCAGCGCCTGAAGACAACCTTTATCTACGTGACGCACGACCAGGTCGAGGCTATGACCATGGGCTCGCGCATCGCCGTGATGAAGGACGGCATTCTGCAGCAGCTCGACACGCCGCAGACGCTGTACGACCACCCGGCGAATATGTTCGTGGCCGGCTTCATCGGCTCGCCCTCGATGAACTTCTTTGAGGGCAAGCTCGACCGCGGCACCGGCGGCCTGGTGATCGACTTCGGGCCGTTCCACCTGCCCATCCCGGCCGACAAGACCGACGCGGTCAGCTCGAATGTCGGCAAGCCGGTGTACTTCGGCATCCGCCCCGAGGATGTGCACGACGCGCACTATGTGCCGCGCGGCGTCGACGAGAACGCCAAGCTCGCCGCGAATGTCACCGTGGTCGAGCCGCTTGGCTCCGAGGTGTTCGCGTATGTCGAGAACGGCGGCAAAGAGATGGTCAGCCGGCTCGACCCGCGCACCAGCGCGCGCGTCGGCCAGAAGCTCGACCTGGTCATCGATATGAGCAAGATGCACGTCTTCGACCGCGAAAGCGAGAAGGCGCTGGCATAGCGCCTCCGCTCGCTCAGGGCCGTACCAAACAGAAACGACGCTGGCAATGCCAGCGTCGTTTCTGTTTGGTACGGGAGGCGGGAATCGAACCCGCGACTGGAGCTTGGAAGGCTCTCGCGTTACCACTACGCCACTCCCGCGCGCTTGCCCGATTCTAGCGGCTGGCCGCGTTTTCGTCAAATTGGCGTGTGCGCCCTTTTGAGAGATGCCTGCCCGGCTTCGCCAAGCAGGCATCTCTCAAAAGCAGTCTGAAGGGAAGTGCGAGGGGCATAACCCCTCGCGCCTCCCCCTTTCAAACAGGCCCCAAAAGAAATTCGGGTGCGGCAATGCTGCCCCCGCCCCCTCACCACACAGCAAGTGCTCGGCCGAATAATGAACGATTTGTTATTACGACAGCGCGTCGTTCCTTTATATTCATCGGTGCAGTGGCCGGCGGGGCTCCCGCATTTTGTAATCAAGCTGTCATCGGGGCGCCTATCTCAGGCCGATCCGGCGCATCAGGCCGGGCACGCGCCGTAGTTAGGCGCGCCGAACAGGCGCACATACGCCCGATCAGCACATACCGGGTGCTTCGGCCGGCGTGGGCGCGCCAGCGCACGCGCACCCACCTGCGCCCCCACCCACAGATCATCGTCATCCCTCAGGCCAATTTGATCACCGCTCATTCATCTCGTAAATCTATACTCCACCCATACGAAACAGCAGTCACGCGCACGCTACAACTACGTCGCACACATCTACCGACCGCACGATCGGCGCATTAAGGCTTTATAGCCGATCGCTTTCAGAGGGGCTAAAGATGCTGCCAACGTTTGAACTTGCGTCTCACTCATTCGAAAGCGCCGGCGAGCCGCGCTGGGCCAGCGAGCCTGAGTCGAGCCTGATCGCCCGCGCCAAGGCTGGCGATGCCGACGCCATCGGCGCGCTCTACGAGCGCTACGCGCCGCAGATCCAGCGCTACATCGCCGCTCGCCTCGGCGACCCGGTGCAGGCCGAGGATGTGTGCGCCGATGTATTTGTGAAAGTGCTCGAAAGCCTTGGCCGCTACGAAGACCGCGGCTGGCCGTTCTCGGCATGGCTGTACCGCATCGCCTACGCGCGCACCGTCGACGTGCTGCGCCAGTCGCGCCGCCGCCACTCGGTGCCGCTCGACGAAGGCCAGCTCGGCACGCTCGACCCGCCCGACGAGGCGATCATGAGCCGGATCGCCTACCACGAGATCAAGGGCGCGATGGATATTCTAACGCGCGAGCAGCGGCTGGTGCTGCGCCTGCGCTTCGACGAGGACCGCAGCCTAGCCGAGATCGCCGAGTCGCTCGGCCGCACCGTCGGCTCGGTCAAGGCGCTGCAGCACCGCGGCCTCACCCGCCTGGCCCAGGAGCTTGGCTCGCAGGCCGCGATGGTGCCGGCGGTGTAGCCTGGCAGCCCGCCGCTCGATAGGCGACACAGAGCGCACAGATTGCCTGCCGCACGCGGATGCCGGCAGCGTCTGTGCCTTCTGCGTCTCCGGCACGCCCCGCCGATCTTCCCGCCCCCGCCGCACAGCACATGCCCCGCAATACGGCCCGACTGTCGCCCTCGTGTCTGCGATTCCCCTCACCTTTCCGGCATGTAATTCGCGGAAATGCTTGACACCTCATGCTTCCGAAGCGTATAATGACGCGCGGGAGTAGTAGATAATGGATGCCGACGCTTTCGAACAGCTAGTGCTTGATGCGATCGACTCGCTGCCGCCCGAGTTCGCGCAGCACGTCGAGAATGTCTCGATCCAGATCGCCAGGCGGCCAACCGATCTGCACCGCCGCGTCGCCCGGCTTGGGCCAGGGCAATCGCTGTACGGGCTGTACGAGGGCGTGCCGCTGACCGCGCGCGGCAGCGCCGACCCGCTGCTGCCAGACGTGATTACGATCTTTCAGGAGCCGCTGGAGCGCGATTTCGCCGACCCGGCAATGCTGCGCGCCCAGGTGCGCCGCACGGTGCTGCACGAGCTCGCGCATTTCTTTGGGATCAGCGATGACCGCCTGCACGAGCTGGGCGCGTACTGACCGGCGCTCGCCCACATGATGGCAAACCATAGATGATGATCCGTCGACGCCGCTTCTCTCTGCGCACGGCCTGGCCCGCCGCTCTATTCGCGCTCGCCACACTGGTATGGGCGGCGCTGGTCGTCGACACGGTGGGCCTCGCGCGCCAGGCCAGCTCGCCGCCGGTGTTCCCCACCCAGACACCCGCGCCCGCGCCGTCGCCGCCGCCGCTGCCACCGCGCGTGGTGGCCGCCAACACCGCCGACGTGCTGCAGAATGTCGCCCCGCACGACGACCCGCGCGTCGCCAAGGTGCACCCGAAGACCGGCCGCTACATCGCGGCGTGGCTGCCCAACTCGTTCGACTCGATCAACCGCCAGTCGTTCGAGGCCAACGCCGATATTCTCGACGAAGTCAGCCCATTCTGGTACTCGACCGACACGCGCGGCAATTTGCTGCACGGCTCCGACGCGCGCGACAGCGCGCTGATCGAGCTAGCCCACAGCAAAAACGTGCTGGTGATCCCCACGGTGCATAATATCGTCGACGGCCCCGACCCCGTGCCGGCGATTTTGCGCAGCCCCGAGCGGCGTAGCCAGCACGTGCGCAATATCGTGGCCGAGGTTGTGTCGCATAACTACGACGGCATCGACATCGACTACGAGCTGCTCGAGAGCAGCCTGCGCGACGAATTTTCGGCCTTTGTCGTCGAGCTTGGGCAGGCGCTGCACGGCCAGGGCAAGCAGCTGACGATCGCGGTGCACGCGAAGACCGCCAACAACGAGGGACTTGGTCGCTTTCAAGACTGGTCGGTGATCGGCTCGGCCGTCGATCGCATGCGGATCATGACCTACGACTACCACTGGCGCGGCGGTGGCCCCGGCCCGGTGGCACCGGTGTACTGGGTGCGCGCCGTGGCCGACTACGCCAAGTCGGTGGTCGACCCGGCCAAGGTGGTGATCGGCGTGCCGTTCTATGGCTACAACTGGCCTGGTAGCGGCGATGCCACGCCGCAGATCTGGCAAGCGATCAACGACCTGATTCAAACCTACGGCCTGACGGTTAACTTCGCCGAGAGCGATGCGAATGGCGCGATCCAGGAGAGCTGGATCACCTACAAGGGCCGCAAGGTCTGGTTCGCCACCAGCCGCGGCCTCGAGGCCAAGCTGGGCCTGGTGCAGGAGATGGACCTGGCGGGGATCGCGATCTGGCGGCTCGGCGGCGAAGACCCGAAGAGCTGGGATGTGATCCGCGCCAAGCTGCTGCAAGATCCGTTCGAGTCGCAGCGGATGCTGAACAACGCGCTGCCGCAGCATTAGGCATGTTTCAAACACGTAGCTCGTGTCTATTAGGCGCACGCAATGGCTGAGACCGCGATTAAATCAAACGAGCGCGAGGCGGCGCGGCTGTTCGAGCGCGGCGTGGCTGCGGCGCGCGGCGGGCAGCGCCGGGTGG
>CALLYN010000466.1 GCA_937858455.1 uncultured Kouleothrix sp. | reverse complement strand
CGGCGGGTGAGAGCTGTCAGCAAGCCGAACCAGAGCTAGGACAACCGGGCGAGCTTGTTGGCGAGGATCGAGATGAGCCCGCCCAGGAGCATGTACCCGGTGAACACTCCGAGCGAGACGCACATGCGCCCGGTATCGGTCGCGGGCTCGTGCCTGATCACCGACCAGTACGAGCACGCGGGCCCGCAACATCTCGCCGGCCGCCTCGTCGGGTCCGTCGCCGGGGTCGGCGGGCGTCAGCCGGTCCAGGAGCGACACGGCCAGCGCGACACGGTCGGCTGCCAGTGCCGCCTGGATCGCTGCGAGGTGCCACCGGCGACGCGCTGATGGCCGGCGTAGCCTGGGCGCTCGCGCGCGGCATGGCAATCGAGGAGCTTGCGCGCTGGGGTGTAGCAAGCGGCACGGCGGCGGCAATGCACGCAGGCACCGGCGCAGCAACACGCGCCGAGGTTGCGGCGATCTACGAGCAGGTGCGTGCCGAGCGGATCGACGCGTAGCTCAGCTCAGGCGCGGCGGGCCTTTGCGAATGCGGGCGCGCTGCTCTTCGATCGGGCCACGGTCGTTGTTGAAGTTTTCGAGCCACCACGTAACACCCGCCGCCGCGTACTGCTCGGCCAGATCGCGATCGGCCGCCGCATCGCGCCCGGCGGTGATGCCGGCGTGCACGAGATCGTAGGGCTGCGCCTGGCGCTCGGCGGGCCGCTGCGAGCGCACATACTCGGCGACGGCGCGCAGATCCTCGGGCGGCATCTGCTCGGTCTCGGGCAGGCCACGCCCGATCGGAAACGCGCCATCCCAGGCGGCGGCGCGGCGGAACGGCTTTTTGTTCGGCCACACGCCGGCCACCCAGATCGGCACGCGCGGCTGGGCCGGCGGCGGCAGAAAGCGCGCATTCGCGACGCGGTAGTGTGCGCCGGTGTAGCTCAAAGGCTCGCCGCTGAGCAGGCCGGAAAGCACGGCCAGGCCCTCGTCGAGCATCTCGCCGTGCGCCCGGTCGTCGCCCGGCTCGCCGAAGCTGCTGTACTCATCGCCGGCGCCGATACCGACGCCCAGGGTCAGCCGGCCGCGCGACAGCCGATCGAGCGTCGCGACCTCGCGCGCCAGCTTCCAGGGCCGCCGGCGCGGCAGCGGCGTCACCATAGGCCCGAGGCGCAGCGACGCCGTGCGCAGCGCCACTGCCGCCAGCATCAGCCACACGTCGGAGAGCACCACGGGCCAGCCAGCGCCAATGTGATCCCAGATGAAAAAGCCATCCCAGCCGGCCTGCTCGGCCTCGTAGGCCAGCTCGGCGACAAAGTGTGGGTCGGCGAAGCTGGGGCCGCGGGCGTTGGCCGGGCCATAGTTCGGGATATCGACGGCAAATTGCATGCTGTTTCCTTTCAAGGCGAGGGTACAATACCACAGCCCGCCAGGAATTGCCACCGGCGGCGAGCTAGCATAGAATAGCACGGCTCGGGCGCGAGCCACAAACAAGCTAGAAAGAACCGAACCAGTGATGAGCTACCAGATCCGCGCCGCCCGCGCGGCCGAAGCCGAGCGCATCCTCGAGCTTTTGCCGCGGCTGGCCGCGTTCAGCATCCCGGAGCGGCGCACGCCGGAGCACCTGTGGCAGGGCGATGCCGAGCTGCTGCAGCAGTGGGCGCGCGGCGGCGCGCCGCAGTGCCTGGTGCTTGTGGCCACGGCCGGCGACGAGGCGATCCTCGGCGTGGCGATGGCGAGCCTGCGCGAAGAGCTGCTGAGCCACGCGCCGAGCGTGCACCTCGAAGTGCTGGCGGTGCGCGGCGATGCCGAGGGGCGCGGCATCGGCAAGGCGCTCGTGTCGGCGATCGAGCAGGCGGCGCGCGAGCGCGGCGCCACAAGCATGACGCTGCACGTATTCGCCACGAACCACCGCGCGCGCGCCGTGTACGAGCAGCTCGGCTACGACGGCGAGCTGCTTCGCTACATCAAGCACTTCGAGTAGGCTGCGCCTGGCGCTTACGCGCGCTCAAGCCGCCAAAGCGCCTCCCAGGGCTGCCGCATCGCCTGGGCCAGCTCGGCATAGGCGGCGTAGCCGGCACGGTAACGCGCGCTGGCGGCCGGGTCGGGCGTGTAGCGCCGCTCGATCGACACCGCCCGCGCCACCGCGTCGGCGGCATCGGCATAGGCGCCAACCCCAATTCCGGCGCTGAGCGCCGCGCCGCGTCACGCGGCACGACCGGTGACAGCGCGATCCGCTCTTCGGGCAATTCGAAGTCGAACAAGTCCGTGCGCACAGCGGGAACAGTCTCGGTTGGATGGACCAGCCCACGCAAACCCGGCCAGCCGGCGCATCAAGGGCCGATGATGATCACTCCGGCCGATCAGGCGCGTCGACCGTACCGGCGCGATCGCTGTCGACCTTCGCAGCAGCCTTGCGCTTGCGCAAATTCTGCCGAAGGGCCATCGCCAGTCGATCCTCGCGGCTCGGCTCCGGCTGAGGGGTGGGCCGTGGTTCGATTCCTTCGATGCGCGGGGCCATGATTCGGACTTATCGCCCGTAATTTCGAAGGGTTGCGATGAACACCGCGCCACACCCGGCGGGACATCTTGCCCCCGATGCGGCGGCGAGGTCTGGCGTCGATGTGGGCCTCGTGTGTATGCGGCGATCGTGAAGAACGTGCCGCCCCCCTCTGCCCTCACCGTCCGCACCTACGATGCGATCGCGCTCGAGCTC
>CALLYN010000465.1 GCA_937858455.1 uncultured Kouleothrix sp. | reverse complement strand
AGTTGGCTCGGGCGCGGCGGTCGGCTCGGGCACAGCCGTCGGCGCCGGCGCGGCGGTAGGCGCAACCGTCGGTGGGGCGGCCTGGTCGCGGAAGAAGTCGTTCACATAGATCGACGGGATCGTCAGCTTGGCGGCTTCGGAGCTAACCGACTGGTTGTTCGCCGAGGCGCTCAGAATCAGCGTGTGCTCCTGGTCGCGGCGCGGGCGCGGCGCGGCGGCATCCCGCTCGATCACCACGCGCACCAGCCCGCCGCTCACCTGCGCCTGCGCCGACTGCTGGTTGGCCCAGGCAAAATCGCTGCCGCCCTCTTTCATCGCAGCCGTTACCACCGTGCCGTCGGGCAGGTTGGTCTTTGCGTCCACCACAATCCGCGCCGCCGATGCCAGCGTGGCCGTCACATCGGTGATCGACGGCGGCGGCGGCGGCGGCACGTTCGCCACCTCGGGCGCGCTGAAAAACGCCTGCCACACCACAAAACCTGCGATAATCAGCGCCAGCGGCACCAGTATCAGCAGCAGCTTCACCCCGATCGGCGCGTCGCGGAAGCGCTCGCCCAGCGTCTTCGGCTCGACATACGGCACCGAGGTGTAGTCGACAGGCTGGCCGAGTTCGGGTGGCGGCAGCACCTCGCCCTGGGCCGCCCGCCGCCGCCGTACCAGCACGGGGATCGCGATAAGCACTACCAGCACAAGCACGACGACGGCAATTACAATCGGATTCTGAAGTGCGTCGAGCATTGGTTATGGCTTCCTTTCGGCAGTAGCACGGGCAGAACAACACGCCACCGACGCGCGCCGTTGATCCTAGCACGTATCATATGCTAACTTCGCCTAACACGCAAGCCTGTCGGAAGCGCGTATCGGCGCAATCCGCGCACTGTTCGGCGCGTAAGAGTGTAAAAATTCGCCGGCCTGCGCGCCGACGCGCCCGGCTGGGACGATCTATTGCAGGTTCGCAGTTTGGGCAACGCCGAAACCGCCAGCCGCGCCAACCATCTCCGCGCTTCCGCGCGGGCAGGCCGGGTGGCGGCAAAGGGCGCCGGGCCTTGGCGGAAGCCTACTGCGGCTCTGGCATGCACTGCCGCCCGAGTACCGTGTGGTATAATACGCAGCGCATATCAACCCGAGGAGCACCCGATGAAAGAGTGGTTTCGCCGCCAGCCTAAGCATTTCACGCCGGCCGCCCGCGAAAACGGCCAGCAGATCCCCGATAATATGTGGGTCAAGTGCCCGGCCTGTGGCGAGTTGAATTATGTTAAGCAGCTCAACGACAACCTCAAAGTCTGCAAGTGCGGTTTCCACATGCGCCTCAGCGCCCGCGAGTGGCTGGGCCTGCTCGACGGCGACTCGTTTGTAGAAGAAGACGCCGCGATTGCGCCGACCGACCCGCTCGGCTTTGTATCGCCGAAAGACAACTACGGCCAGAAGCTGCACGAAAAGCAGCAAGAGACTGGCCAGCTCGACGCGATCATCAGCGGCCGCGGCGCGATCGCCGGCCTGCCGCTGCAGATCAGCATCGCCGAATTCGATTTTATTGGCGGCTCGATGGGCAGCGTATTCGGCGAAAAGGTAGCCCGCGCCGCCGAGCGCGCGGCCCACCAGGCCACGCCGCTGCTGACGATCAACACCTCGGGCGGCGCGCGCATGCAAGAGGGCGTGCTGGCGCTGATGCAGATGGCCAAGGTCAGCGTGGCGCTCACCCGGCTCGCCGCCGCCGGCCAGCCGCATATCTCGCTCATGGTCGATCCGTGCTACGGCGGCGTCACCGCTTCCTACGCCTCGGTGGCCGACATTATCATCGCCGAGCCGGGCGCGAACATCGGCTTCGCCGGGCGCCGGGTGATCGAGCAGGCCATCCGCCAGAAGCTCCCGCCACACTTCCAGACCGCCGAGTTCATGCTCGACCACGGCATGATCGACATGGTGACGCCGCGCGCCGAGCTGCGCGCAACGCTGGCCCGGCTGCTGCGCCTGTACGGCGGCAAATCGGCCGAGGAGGTAGCCGCGAGTGGCACCGCAGCGATGGTAAACGCCTGAGAAGACGAAGGACAAACGATCAGCGGCCAAAGAGCGCGAGGAATTCATCGATTGTTGGTCTTTGGTTCTTCGTCTTTGGTCCGTTGACAGAAACATATGACGAACGCAATGCTTACGCCTTGGGATAAAGTCCAGCTGGCCCGGCACCCGCACCGGCCGCATACGCTCGACTATGTGCGCGGCATCTGCGAAGACTTCGTCGAGCTGCACGGCGACCGGCGCTTCGGCGACGACCAGGCGATCGTCGGCGGGCTGGCGCGCTTCGACGGCCGCACGGTGATGGTGGTGGGCCACCAGAAGGGCCGCGACGCGCGCGAGAACGTCAAGCGCAACTTCGGCATGCCGCGCCCCGAGGGCTACCGCAAGGCGCTGCGGCTGTTCGAGCACGCCGAGAAGTTCGGCTTCCCGGTGCTCTGCTTCATCGATACCCCCGCCGCCGACCCAGGCACCCAATCCGAGGAGCGCGGCCAGGGCCGCGCGATCGCCGAGAACCTCCTGGCCATGGCCGGCCTGCGCGTGCCCATCCTGGCCACCGTGATCGGCGAGGGCGGCAGCGGCGGCGCGCTGGCGATCGGCGTTGCCGACCGGCTGCTGATGCTCGAGCACTCGGTGTACTCGGTGGCCGCGCCCGAGGCCAGCGCCGCCATCCTCTGGCGCGATGCCTCCAAAGCCCCCGACGCGGCCAAAGCCATGAAGATCACCGCCCAGGATCTGCTCGAGCTGCGGATCATCGACACCGTCATCCCCGAGCCTGAGGGCGGCGCCCACACCGATACCGGCGCCGCAGTCGGCGCCGTCGGCGATGCTCTGCGCGAGCAGCTGGCCGCGCTGGCGCTGCTCAGCCTCGACGCGCTGCTGGCCCAGCGCTACGCCAAGTATCGCGCAATCGGGCGCTTCCTTGAAGATCAGCACCACCTGCTGGCGGCCAATGGCGCCGCACCGGCTAGTTTGCCCTTCTGAGCGCCGTTTTCGCGGCATACTTCCTGCAATACCGTCCTCGACTGGTCGTGGCTGGTGGTGGGGTGGAGGAAGTGGGGCGCCCCCTCGCTTAACCCCAAGCATATCAATACTTCGGCTCGTCGCAGCACGGGCCACACATTCGCCGGGCAAGCATACCCGGCCGCATCCTTTTGCGCCAACGCTGCGTATCGTATCGATAGAGCGATCAGATGCCGGCTGTTCAATACCAGGCCGTGTCGCTGGCGTAGCTCGATCGTCATCTGTGCAATCTGTCTCATCTGTCGATGATCGCTCTATGAGAAGCTGTATGAAAAGGCATGCGCCAGGCACATAGGCCGCGCACTCCCCTTTTTTCAGATGGCTCGGCGAAGCTCCGAAAACAGATCCTGGCGACGTTTATTCCGGTACATACGGCGAGGGAGCTGCCTGTTGGCGCCGCGTTCGCGGCCTGAGTAGTACTGATGTACGCCAAAACCCTTGACGCTGATACATAACGTTGCTATAATACAGCCACCTGGAAGACCAGGCCTCCCTCAAAACGCTCCCTGAGATCTAAAGTTGTATAACCATCACCGTCGATCAGATCAGCGCGCCTGAGCACGTTGGCTCAATGTAACCGGCGCGAACAACCCGGCACTTGTTACCAATCTGTCCCGACACCGAGCCGTGCACCTTAGCAAGACCGCCTCGCAATACCCGCTAGCCAGCAATGGCGTACTATGCGCGGGGGGCGGTCGCTCGTGATTCAGCGCCGCGGCAGCATAGCCGCACGGCGATGAACGGTCACAACCAGGAGGACACAGATGACTACACAGGTTGGCGCTTCGCTTCTGCAGCTCGTGAGCGAGCTTCAGGATCGTAAAAAATTCCAGGAGCTGAACTGGACTGGCTCGTTCAGCGAATACCTGGACGTAGTGGGCCAGAACCCGCGTGTGACGCGCAATGCGTTCCAGCGGATCTACGACATGATCATGTCGTACGGCGCCGAGGAGTTCATCGACGCCAAAAAACGCCTGATCCGCTATAAGTTCTTCAGCGATATGTCGTTCGACCAGAACGACGCGATCTTTGGCCTCGAGATCCCGCTCATGCGCCTTGTGAACTTCTTCAAGGCCGCCGCGCAGGGCTACGGCACAGAGAAGCGCGTGCTGCTGCTGCACGGCCCGGTCGGCTCGTCGAAGTCGACGATCGTGCGCCGCCTGAAGAAGGGCCTCGAGCACTACTCGCGCACCGACAACGGCGCGCTCTACACCTTCGACTGGTACCTCGGCGATGCCGAAGACTTCGACCCGGCCACGCTGAAAGAAAACGACTGGCAGGCGTGCCCGATGCACGAAGAGCCACTGCACCTCGTGCCGATCGAGCTGCGCGAGCGCTTTGCGCGCGAGTTCAACAGCGAGCGCCCCGAGGGCGAGCACATCCGCATTATCGGCGACCTGTGCCCATCGTGCCGCTATAACTTCCGCGAGCAGATGCTGCGCTACGGCGGCGACTGGAGCAAGGTCATGCGCCACATCCGCGTGCGCCGCCTGGTGTTCTCCGAGCAGGATCGCGTCGGCATCGGCACGTTCCAGCCCAAAGACGAAAAAAACCAGGACAGCACCGAGCTCACCGGCGATATCAACTACCGCAAGATCGCGATCTACGGCTCGGACAGCGACCCGCGCGCGTTTAACTTCGACGGCGAGTTCAATATTGCCAACCGCGGCGTGATCGAGTTCATCGAGATGCTCAAGCTCGACGTGGCATTCCTCTACGATCTGCTGGGCGCCAGCCAAGAGCACAAGATCAAATCGAAGAAGTTCGCCCAGACCGACATCGACGAGGTGATCATCGGCCACACCAACGAGCCTGAGTACCGCCGGCTCGAGAACAACGAGTTCATGGAGGCGCTCAAGGATCGCACGGTGCGCATCGACATCCCCTACATCACGCGCCTGCGCGACGAGATCAAGATCTACGAGCGCGATTTCAACCGCCGCAATGTGCGCGTGCATATCGCCCCGCATACGCTCGAGGTCGCGGCCATGTGGGCGGTGCTCACGCGCCTCGAAGAGCCCAAGAAGCCCAACCTGACGCTGCTGCAGAAGCTCAAGCTGTATAACGGCAAGACGCTGCCCGGCTTCACCGAAGACAACATCAAAGAGCTGCGCAAAGAAACCCAGCGCGAGGGCATGGAGGGCATCAGCCCGCGCTACATCCAGGACAAGATCTCGAACGCGCTGGTGAACTTCCAGGAAGATGGCTACATCAACCCGTTCATGGTGCTGAACGAGCTCGAGGGCGGCCTGAAAAACCACGCGCTGATCAACGCCGAGGAAGACCGCAAGCGCTACAAAGATCTGCTGTCGGTGGTCAAAGAAGAGTACACCGAGATCGTCAAGAACGAGGTGCAGCGCGCGATCAGCGCCGATGAAGAGGCGATCAAGCGGCTGTGCGGCAACTACATCGACAACATCAAGGCCTACACCCAGCGCGAGCGCGTGCGCAATAAGTTCACCGGCCAGTCGGAAGAGCCCGACGAGCGCCTGATGCGCAGCATCGAGGAGAAGATCGACATCCCCGAGAGCCGCAAAGACGACTTCCGGCGCGAGATCATGAACTACATCGGCGCGCTGGCGATCGAAGGGCGCTCGTTCGACTACAAGACCAACGAGCGGCTGCACAAGGCGCTCGAGCTGAAGCTGTTCGAAGATCAGAAGGACTCGATCAAGCTCACGTCGCTGGTCTCGCGGGTGATCGACAAAGACACCCAGGAGAAGATCGACGTGGTGAAGGCCCGGCTGATCCGCGATTTCGGCTACAACGAGCAGAGCGCCACCGACGTGCTGAACTACGTGGCCAGCATCTTCGCGCGTGGGGATACAAAGAACTAGGTTACAGAGGACAGGTTACAGGGGACAGGTTACAGGGGACAGGGTTCAACACCTATCTTCCTGTAACCTAGAACCTGTAGCCTAGAGCCTGTAACCTGTAACCTAAGGCAACGCTATGTCCATCCGACGTGTCGAGCGCGACTTGGGCCGTTTCCGCCAGATCGTGCGCGGCAAAATCAAAAAAGACCTGCGCAAGTACATGTCGCAGGGCGAGATGATCGGCCGCCAGGGCCGCAAGTATGTGTCGATACCGCTGCCGCAGATCGACCTGCCGCAGTTTCGCTACGGCACCAAGCAGGGCGGCGGCGTGGGCCAGGGCGATGGCGACGTGGGCGAGCCGATTGGCCAGGGCGACCCGCAGCAGGGCCAGGGCGAGGCCGGCTCCGAGCCAGGCCAGCATGTGATCGAGGTCGATATCACGCTCGATGAGCTGGCGCAGATCCTTGGCGAAGAGCTGCAGCTGCCGAATATCGAGCCGCGCGGCAAGAAGAATATCATCTCGAAGAAAGATAAGTACTCGGGCATCCGCCGCGTCGGCCCCGACTCGCTGCGCCACTTCAAGCGCACCTACCGCGAGGCGCTGCGCCGCCAGATCTCGTCGGGCGAGTACAACGCCGCCAACCCGGTGGTGGTGCCGATCCGCGAAGATATGCGCTTCCGCTCGTGGAAAGAAACCCAGATGCCCGAGTCGAACGCGGTGATCATCTACATGATGGACGTGTCGGGCTCGATGGGCACCGAGCAGAAAGAGCTGGTGCGGATCACCGCGTTCTGGATCGAGACATGGCTGCGCTCGCAGTACAAAGAGATCGAGATCCGCTACATTGTGCACGACGCGGCGGCCAAAGAGGTCGACCAGAACACGTTCTACCACATCCGCGAGGGCGGCGGCACCAAGATCTCGTCGGCCTATAAGCTGTGCAATAAGCTGATCGACGAGCGCTACTCGCCCGACGAGTGGAACATCTACCCATTCCACTTCTCCGATGGCGACAACTGGGGCGGCGGCGATACGCGCGAGTGCGTCGAGCTGCTGCGCAGCCAGGTGCTGCCGAAAACCAACCAGTTCTGCTACGGCCAGGTGCGCTCGCTGTATGGCTCGGGGCGGTTCGCGCACGACCTCGAAGAGTACCTGGGCAAGGAAGACAACCTCGTGATCTCCGAGATCGCCGACCGCGACGATATCTACGACGCGATCAAAGACTTTCTCGGCAAAGGCAAGTGATTAGGAAGTTTTGAGCTTAGAGCTTTGCGCTTTGAGTTAGCTCGCGCAACTTAGAACGCAAAACGCAGAGCTTAGAACGCAAAACCACATGAAAAAAACAAGCCTGCCACCCGAGCTCCAGTCCGCCTGGGAAGAGATCGAGGAGTACGCCAAGAACTACGGCCTCGATTTCTTCCCGATCATCTACGAGGTGCTCGACTACCGCACGCTCTACGAGACGGCGGCGCTCGGCGGCTTCCCGACGCGCTACCCACACTGGCGCTTCGGCATGGAGTACGACCAGCTGATCAAGGGCCACGTCTGGCTCGGTTCGACGATCTACGAGATGGTGATCAACACCAACCCATCGTATGCGTACCTGCTCGAGGGCAACGAGATGGTGACGCAAAAGATGGTGATGGCTCACGTCGCCGGCCACGTCGACTTCTTCAAAAACAATATGTGGTTCGGCCACACCAACCGCAAGATGCTCGACGAGATGGCCAACCACGCCGCGCGCATCCAGCGGATCGTCGATCGGTACGGCTACGAGCTGGCCGAAGATTTCATCGACACCTGCCTCTCGCTCGACAACCTGATCGACTACCACGCGCCGTATATCAAGCGCCCCGAGGCCCAGACGCTGCGCCCGATCGTCGACGACGACGAGCCCGATGTCGTCGAGGGCCTAAGGGTCGATCGCTCGTACATGAAGGGGTTCATCAACCCGCCCGAGTTCCTCGACCAGCAGCGCAAACGCCTCGAGGCCGAGCGCGCCAAACAGCGGCGCTTCCCCGAGAACCCGCAGAAGGACGTGCTGCTGTTCCTCATGAACTACGCGCCGCTTGAGCGCTGGCAGCACACCATCCTCGAGATCATCCGCGACGAAGCGTACTACTTCGCACCCCAGGGCATGACGAAGATATTGAACGAGGGATGGGCCTCGTTCTGGCACTCCGAGATCATGACCAAGAAGGCGCTAAAGGATGGCGAGGTGGTCGATTTCGCCGACCACCACTCGGGCGTGGTTGCGACGCAGCCCGGCCGGCTGAACCCGTATAAGCTCGGGATCGAGCTGCTGCGCGATGTCGAGGATCGCTGGAACAAGGGCAAGTTCGGCAAAGAGTACGACGAGTGCGAAGATATCGCCGAGAAGCGCAACTGGGATAAGCAGCTGGGCCTCGGCCGCCAGAAGGTGTTCGAGATCCGGCGCATGCACAACGACGTGACGTTCATCGACGCGTTTCTGACGCCCGAGTTCTGCCTCGAGCAGAAGCTGTTCTCGTTCCGCTACAACCGCGACACCGACCTGTACGAGATCGCCTCGCGCGAGTTCAAGGAGATCAAGCAGAAGCTGCTGTTCCGGCTCACCAACTTCGGCCAGCCGTTTATCTACGTCGAAGATGGCAACTACAACAATCGCGGCGAGATGTACCTGCGCCACCGCCACGAGGGCGTGGACCTGAAGATGGACTACGCCCGCGACACGCTGCGCAACCTGCAAAAGATCTGGTCGCGCCCGGTGCATATCGAGACAGTGGTGGATGATAAGAAACGCCTGATCTCGTTTGACGGCAAGGACTTCAGCGAGCGCAAGATCGACTAATTTCGCCTTCGGCAGAGCGTTAGTTGTGTGCGCTTTTCCGCGCTCCGCGCGGAAAAGCGCACACACAAGCTCGGCAAGTACCCTGCTGCTGCAGGCAAAGCAGCATGAAAGGCTGCCAACCACCTGCGAGGCGAATCAACCCGGACTGTTGAGATAGAAAGAGCATAAGGAGAAGCAGATGAGCATCGGCAAACAGCTAATCGAGCGGCTGCGCGAGCTAGGCCCAGCGGACACGCAGCCGCTGAGCGTCGCCGACGCGGGCCTGAGCGCCGAGCTGGCGTTCTTCGACCGCGACCGCTACAGCGCGACGTTGCGCGACCTGACAGTGGGCACGGGCGGCGCCGCGCCCGCCGACGCG
>CALLYN010000464.1 GCA_937858455.1 uncultured Kouleothrix sp. | reverse complement strand
TGGATACTTGGAGGGACTTCGTCCCTCCAAACCACCCTTTTCAAACAGCTTCTTATTGTGTTGCACGACGTGGCTTCGCCACGTCGTGCAACACGATCTATACGTGATCAAGCGAACAGCGTATCACAGCTTGAGCGCCCGCCGAGCAGCGCTGACCTGATCGCGTGCGGCAGCCTGCGTCATCCACGCAGCAGGAACCATCTGAAACCCATGGTACGCGCCTGGGTACACATGCAGCTCTGTTGGCACGCCGGCGTAGAGCAGGCGCCGGGCATACTCCATGTTCTCCTCGAGAAAAAGGTCAAGCGCGCCTACGGCAATGAAGGCGGGCGGAAGGTTCGCCACATTCTCCGCTCGAGCGGCGGCCGCATAGGCCGATACGCCACTGCTGCCAGGCTCCTGGCCGAGCAGCGCCGCCCAGGCGAAGCGGTTTGACTCGCGCGTCCAGATGAACTCGCCGGTGTACGGGTGCGGCGTGTCGCGCGCGGCGGTGCGATCGTCGAGCATAGCGGCGATGAGCAGCTGAAAGGCAAGCGGTATCTCGCCACGGTCGCGGGCAAGCAGCGCGAGCGCTGCCGCAAGGCCGCCGCCGGCGCTTCCGCCGCCAACCGCCAGCCGGCCGGAGTCGACGCCCAGCTCTGCCGCGTTGGCGTAGAGCCAGCTCAGTACGGCGTAGCAGTCCTCGAGCGGGCCGGGAAAGGTGGCCTCGGGAGCCAGGCGGTAGTCCACCGACACCAAGACGCAGCCAAGCTCGGCGGCCAGCGCCCGGGCGCGTACATCCTCAAGCTCGACATTGCCGCCGACATAGCCGCCGCCGTGGAGCCAGAGTATGCCAGCGGTCGGCTGTGCTGGCTGCGCCGGCTGGTACAGAAAAATACGGACATCCGGCGCGCCTGCGGGGCCGGGCACGTAGCGCTCGCGAATGGTAAGGTTGGGCGATTCGCGCACGGGCATGCTCGCGACCATCGCGGCGGTGCGCGCCCGGTTTGTGGCCAGGCTTTCTGATGTAAGTGGGGTGGAAGGGAGCAGGTCGAGCAGCGCGAGCAGCGCGGGATCGACCAGGTGACGGCTGTTCATGGGCAATACCTCTGTAGCAGTTCCTGCGGGCTAGCCGGGAGCGCGTGCGTCGTTTCCCCAGCGGCTCAGCCCGCGTACAGGTACAGCTCGCCGGGCGCGAGCATATGGCAGCGCTGAAATGGCGCGCGGCGGTCGATCTCCTCGAACAGCATCCCCGCGCCGACGCGATTCTCGGCAAACAGATCGTTGTGGATGCCGATCAGCACGCGCGCGCCCAGCCGCACCGCCATCTCGGCCGCCTCGCCCGGCCACATGTTGCCGGTGATCTCCTGCTGCTCGCGGAAGTAGTCGCGGCCGTTGATCGGCAGCAGCGCAAGGTCGATCGGCGTGCCCGCCAGCGCCTCAAAGATCTGCGGGATGGCGATCGTATCGCCCGAGTGGTACAGCGTCACGCCATTCCATTCGATCAGAAAGCCCATCCAGCGCGAGCGGCCCTCCGAGTCGACCTCGTAGCTATAGTGCGCGGCCGGAATAGCTGTGTAGGCCAGCTCGCCAAGCTGCGTGCGCTCGCCCAGGCGCGGCAGCACAATGCGCTCGTCGGGCACATCGGCCGCCAGCGCGATCTCGCGGCCCTGCGGCGATGTCACCAGCAGCGCGTGCGGCGAAGCGGCCATCAGCGGGCCAAGCGTCGGCGCGTCGGCGTGGTCCATGTGCTCGTGGGTGGCGAACACCACGCGGGCGTGGCGCACCGCGCCGGGCGCCAGCGGGCTCGGGAAGCGCCGCGCCGGCCCGCCGCTCTCGGTGATCGAGTCCGATAGGTACGGGTCGATATACGCAACAGTATCGCCGCCCTTCAGCGCAAAGCCGGCCTGCCCCAACGACCACAGCGCCAGCTGCCCGGCCGGCACCGCCAGCCGGTCGATCTGCGCGAGCAGCGCCGCGCCCGATAGCATTGCCATGATTCCTCCTTTAATTCCAATGAAGCCTATTGTACCAGCTCCCGGCGCGCGTAATACCCTGGCCGCGCCGATCGTCTTGATCATGACACAAACTTTCAATTATAGGATTTACGCGCTGCCCTTCCCAGTGGGAGGCTTGGAGGGCGCAAGCCATCCAAAGCCACTCTTTTTGGCAGGTCGCTGCCACGGCGGCGGCAGCGACCTGCCAAAAAAAGAAGTTTTCGGGGCGGCAAAGCCGCCCCTGAACCCCCACCACGTAATCTGAGCACAAAAGAAAGTACAGTACCCTGCTGCCGCAGGTAGAAGGAGCTAGCCACAATGGAGACACCCACCGACAAGCAGACGCTGCTGGCGGCGCTGGCGCAGGGGCGGGCGGAATGGGAAGCCGTGCTTGCGCGTGTCGACCTTGCGCACATGCATGTGCCAGGCGTCGACGGCGAGTGGTCGATCTGCGAGGTGCTGGCGCACGTGACGGCCTACGAAGAGTACGCGGCGGCGCACAGCCGCGACATGCTCGAGCACGGGCAGATCGCTGCCGCGCATGTCGCCGCGCTCGACGCATACCACACCGCCGAGCTGGCGCGCTACCGCGGCGCGCACCCCGAGCTGCCCGGCGACATAAACCAGCTGCCGAGCGAGCAGCTCAACGCCCTGTTTGTGTACGAGCACGCCGGCCGCGCCCCCGCCGAGGCGCTTGCGCTCGGCCGCAGCGCCTACGACGCGCTCTACAGCGCGGTATCGCAGCTCGGCGAAGACAGCCTGGCGCAGCCGCACACACTCTTCAACGGCCGCTCGCTCGTGCAGATCCTGCCGTTTCAGTCGTATCGCCACTACCAGAAGCACGCACAGGCGATCGAGGGCTGGCTAGATGCGCAACATGCTTGACATGCACCCGCGCACAGTCTATAATTTGCCAGCAAATGATTAGGGTACATAGCATTATCCCTAGCTTCCACGAGCTACGCAGAAGCGACTGCCGATAGCACGAGCGGTAGTGCCGGGCACAGCGCCCGGCACTACCGCTCGTGCTGTCCGCGCGAGTGATCGAGAACAATGAACGAACTACAGCGCGCGGCGCTCGAGCTGCGCATCCTCTGCTCGATCCTGACGCGGCTGGTCGGGCGCGATCTCGAGCAGCGCCTGCAGGCCTATGGCCAGCCAATTAGCACCCTGCAGTACGCGATCTTGCGCATGCTCAGCCACCAGCGCTATACCATTAGCGAGCTAAGCCGCAAGCTGCTGCTGGCGCCGGCCACGCTGGTGCCGTCGGTCGACGGTCTCGAGCGCCACGAGCTGGTGGCGCGCAGCCACGACCCGCGCGACCGCCGGCGCACGCCGCTTGAGCTTACCGCTCGCGGCAGCGCGCTGCTTGGCGACGTGCCGCCGGTGGGCGATGACGACGGGCTGGTGCGCAGCCTCGCCGCCATGGGCGCCGAGAAGCACCAGCTGCTGTTGGCGTTGGTGCGCGAATTGCTCGAAGGTATGCCCGAAAGCGGCGGCGCCGCCGCCGAGATCGCCGCGATGGTCGCGCTCCAGGCCGAGCCAGGCAATGCCTGAGCAGCGCCCGCAGCGCGCGGCCGGCGCATAGGTTGAAGAGAAGCAGAAGAAGGAGCAACTGATCATGGCGTATGGCGCGGCCCCCGCCCAGCCTCAGCCGGAGGGGCGGTTGGCCTACAAGTGGAAGGTGCTGATCTCGGTCATCTTTGGCATCTTCATGATCATCCTGGATACCACGGTGGTGAACGTGGCATTCCAGACGATTCGGCGCGAGTACAACACCAGCCTGAACAACGCGCAGTGGATCATCAGCATCTACACGCTGGCGCTGGGCATTGCCACGCCGCTGTCGGGCTTTCTCGCCGATCGCTTCGGCATCAAGCGCATGTATGTCGGCGGCCTGGCCGCCTTTGTGTTCGGCTCGCTGCTCTGCGGCCTGGCGCCGACGATCTCGTCGAGCATCTGGCTGCTGGTGGCGGCACGCGCGGTGCAGGGCTTCGGCGGCGGCATCGCGCAGCCGCTTGGCTCGGCGCTGCTGTTCAGCACCTTCCCGCCCAAAGAGCAAGGCACCGCGCTCGGCATCTTCGGCATCGCGCTGGTGGTGGCGCCGGCGCTCGGGCCGATCATGGGCGGCCTGCTGGTCGATCAGGGCGTGTGGCGCTGGATCTTCTTTATCAACATCCCGATCGGCATCGTGGGCGTGTTCCTGGCCTCGCGCTTCCTGCGCGAGCGCAGGCCCGAGCGCATCCCCGCGCTCGACCCGCTCGGCCTGGTCACTGCGGTGGTGGGCTTTGGCTCGGTGCTGTACGCCGCGTCGGTCGCCGCCGACCAGGGCTGGGGCGCCGCGAATGTGCTGCTCTGGTTCGCCGTCGGCGGCGTCTCGCTCGTCGCATTCGCGATCGTCGAGCTGTTTGTGGCCAAAGAGCCGCTGCTGAACCTGCGGCTCTTCGGCAACAGCACCTTTCTCACCGCCAGCCTGATCGGCTACGTCACGGTGATCGGCCTGTTCGGCGCCGAGTTCCTGCTGCCGGTGTACCTGCAGGCGCTGCGCGGGCGCACCGCGCTACAGACCGGCTTTATCCTGCTGCCGCTGGCGCTCACCTCGGGCGTGATCACGCCGCTGGCCGGGCGGCTCTACGACCGCATCGGCCCGCGCATGCTGATCACCACAGGCTTCGCGCTGCTGGCGATCAATACCTGGCAGCTCTCGAAGATCCAGGCCGACACGCCGATCGCGACGCTGCTGATGCTGCTGGCGCTGCGCGGCGCGGCGCTGGGGCTCACGGTGCAAACCACGTTCGCCACTGCGCTGGCGGCGGTGCCGCGCCAGGCGCTGGCGCGCGGCTCGTCGCTGATCAATGGCACGCGCTTCGTGGTGCAGTCGCTCGGCGTGGCCATCCTGGCCACCGTGCTGGCCAGCGCGCTTTCACCGGCGGTGAAGGCCCAGAGCCGCCAGTTCCAAGAGCAGGCCGGCCAGCGCGCCGCTAGCGCGCCGTTCGGCCTGTGCGAGACGCCAGGCGTGCCCGCCGACCAGAATGTGCCGCCAGGCGTGCCCGCAGTGGCGCGCGCGCAGGCGCTGGCGGGCGTGCAGCAGGCATGCCGCGAAAACCTGGTGGGATTCGAGCGCACCTACCTGCTCACATTTTATGTCGCGCTGGCCGCAGTTGTGATCGGGCTGTTCATGCCCGGCTGGCCATTCCGCTGGGCCGGGCGCGGCGCCGCCGGCGAGGCCCCGCCAACACCCGCAGCCCACTAATAGTAAATTCAGCCGAACACTTGCTGTAGGGTGGAGGTTCGGGGGCGGCTGCGCCGCCCCCGAACTTCTTTTTGCACTGCGTGGCGAAGCCGGGCGCCGCCATGCATTCCTACGCCCGCTGGTACAAATATTGCGAATGCCGATCGTAATGCATGCGGCGACGTGGCGCGTATCGTATTGTGATCGAACTGAAACCATTGCACACGGAGGCAGCATGCTAGAATACATATGTATGAAGCGCGTGTTAAGGGAGTCATGCGGTTGAGTGATGAATCCAAGCCAGGCCGGCCCCGGCGCGGCGCACAGCTTTTGGAAATCGCCTGGACCGGCGTGCAGGCGCTGGTGCTGTTCCTGGTGCTCTCGGCACTGGTCGGGCGCTTTGAAGTGCACCAGATCAGCATGGAGCCCACATTCCACGAAGGCCAGCGCGTCCTGGTAAGCAAGCTAGACAGCCTGTGGTCGAACCTGGTGGTAGGCACCGCGCACGCCGCCGACTCACGGCACAGCTCGCCATTCGCCCTGCAGCGCGGCCAGGTGGTGGTGTTCTACCGTACCCCCGCGCGCGACGAAGACGCGCTGATCAAACGCGTGATCGGCCTGCCCGGCGACACACTCGAGATCCGCGATGGCCAGGTGCTCGTCAATGGTGCCGCGCTCGACGAGCCGTACATCCACGGCATCGACACGAGCTGCAACGCAACCTGCGGGCCGCTGACGCTCGCCGCCGATGAGTATTTCATGATGGGCGACAATCGCGTGAATAGCCTGGACTCGCGCAGCTTCGGCCCGATCAATGCCGGCCAGATCGTCGGGCATGTGGTGCTGCGCTACTGGCCGCTCGGCGATATCGAGTTCTTTCCGTAGGGTGTAGCTCAACCGCCGCGAGAGCGTATACCAGCTCAATTTGATCACGGTTGTTTAGCAATGCGCTGCCCGGCTTCGCCGGGCAGCGCATTGCTAAACAAAAATTTGGGGGCGGCTTTGCCGCCCCCGAACCCTCGGCATTCAACGCTCCGAGAGGAAAATTCGGGGGCGGCTTTGCCGCCCCTGAACCCTCGGCATTCAACGCTCCGAGAGGAAAATTCGGGGGCGGCTTTGCCGCCCCCGAACCCTCGGCATTCAACGCTCCGAAATGTGGAGCGACGCCCGGCGCTAGCGATAGCGTCGCCGGCGGTAGTACGGCCGGCGCACCGCGCTCAGGATCGCCAGCAGGATCACCGCGCCAAGGATCGACCAGACGATCTCGATCCGGAAGCCCTCGATCGTCACCGGCAGCAGCGAAGGCAGACCCAGGCGCGGCGCCAGCCATGTACCAATCAGCGCGCCCAGAAAGCCGATCGCCACCGACGCCAGAAACCCGCCAGGGCTGTAGCCCACCAGCGCCTCGGCGATGCCGCCACAGATTGCCCCGACCAGGATAAGTAGCAACAGGCCAACCAGAGTCATCGGTTTGCTCCTTCGGTAGCATCAACATCCTGGTATACCAAAAGCAGAAAGCGTGCCAGAAGCAGCGCGGCTGCGCAGCCTGCACCTGCCCCAACTCCTGCGCACAGGCGCCTAGCCGCGCCTGGCCGCCGCCTCCATCAGCTTCTGGATGCGCTCGACCATAGCGGCCGGGTTGGGGTGCAAACCCTCGATCAGCAGCGCGCTCTCGTAGATCTGCTCGATCAGCGCGCCGGCCAGCGGGTCAGATGGGCTCGCCTCGAGCAGGCGCGCCAGGTCGGCGATCAGCGCGTGGCCGCGGTTCAGCTCGATGATCCGCGCGGGCACCTTGAAATCGCGCTCGAGCATGCGCTGGATGCGCTCCATCTCGCGATTGGGCGCATCGTCGGGCGACACCAGCCGCGCCGGGCTGGTGCGCAGCACATTCGAAGCGCGCACGCTGGCCACGCGCTCGCCAAGCTGCTGTTTGAACGCATTCACCAGCTGCGCGAACTGCTCGTCGGAAACCTGCACCTCGCCAGGCTTGGCCTCGCCCGGCAATGCAAGGTTCGGGTCGTCGACATTGCGCAGCTTGTGGCCCTCGTACTCGCGCAGCCCGCTGAGCATGAAGCCGTCCATCATCTCGACAAACAGCAGCGCCTCGAGCCCGCGCTCTTCAAGCGCCTCGAGGTGCGGGCTATGGCGGATGCTCTCGAGATCGCTGCCCATCACGTAGTAGATCTCGCTCTGGCCGTCGATCATGCGGCTCTTGTACTCGGCCAGCGAGGTCAGGCCATCACCAGATTTGGTGCTGTGGAAGCGCAGCAGCGGCAGCAGGTCGGTGCGCGCGTTCAGCTCGACGGCGATGCCCTCTTTCAGGAACACGCCGAACTCCTTCCAGAACGCGGCATATTTCTCGGCATCGCTCGTAGCCAGCTCGCCCAGCTCTTTTGTGAGCCTGCCGGTGAGCGACTTCTTGATGCGCGCCAGCACCGGGTTGCTCTGCACCATCTCGCGCGACACATTCAGCGGCAAGTCTTCGCTATCGACGACGCCCTCGACGAAGCGGAAGTAGCTGGGCAGCAGGTCCTTGGCTTCTTCCTGGATCAGCACCTTGCGCGAGTACAGCTTGATCTTGCCCTCGATCCGCCGCTCGATCAGGCCGCGCTCGCGGCGCGCCGGCACAAACAGGATCGTATGCAGATCGACCGGCGCGTCGGTCGAGAGGTGCACGTGCAGCAGCGGCTCCTCGAAATCCATCGTCAGCTGGCGGTAGAACTCGGGGTACTTCTCGGCCTCGACATTGCGCGGCTGCTGGCGCCACAGCGCCGTCTGCTGGTTGGCGCGCTCGTCGCCGACATACACCGGCCACGCCACGAAATCGGAGTGTTTCTTGATGATCTGGCGCAGCTTCCAATCCTGCGCAAACTCGGCGGCGTCGTCTTTCAGGCGCAGGATAATCGTGGTGCCGCGCTCGGCGCGCTCGGCCGGCTCGACGGTGAACGTATCGCCGCCGTGCGACCGCCACTGCGCGGCCTCGGCCTCGGGCCGGAACGAGCGCGAGATCACGGTAACCTCGTCGGCCACCACAAACGCCGAGTAGAAGCCCACGCCGAACTGGCCGATGATCTCGCTGCGCTGGCCGGCCTCGAGCCGCTCCATCAGCGCGCGCGCGCTCGACTGCGCAATCGTGCCCAGGTTCTCGATCAGCTCCTCGCGCGTCATACCGATGCCCGTATCGGTGATCGTGATCGTCTTGGCCGCGTCGTCGCCTTGTATGCGAATAGCCAGCTCGGCCTCGGCGTCGCGCACATTCTGGTTCGTCAGCATCTCGAACTGCACGCGGTACAGCGCGTCGGACGCGTTCGAGATCAGCTCGCGTAGAAAGATCTCACGGTCGGTATACAGCGAGTGCGCCAGAATGTGCAGCAGCTGCTTGACTTCGGCGCGGAACGGAACCGGCGTTGGCTCGGTGGCCGCACTGGTTTCAGCTGTCATGTGGGTGCCCTCCATCGGCAATTAGCAGACTCATAACGACAGTGCTAATAATACCGAAAGATGGCTATTTCGGCAAGTGGGTTTGACAGTGGGGCAGGGCTCGTGCAACGTCTGTCGACCCCTCGCCCTACCCCCTCCCCGCTGCGCGGGAGAGGGAGGTAAGGGGGTGAGGGCCAAGGTTGTACGAGCCCTAGACAGTGGGGTTCGGGGGTGGCTTCGCCGCCCCCGAAATTTCTTTGTGCGATAGCCTGCCCGGCTTTGGCGGGCAGGCTATCGCACAAAGAAAGCTACCAAGAGGAATGCCACTAGTCGCTGGCGTAGGCGATCGCGTCGAGTGGGAAAGCGATCACAAAGGTAGAGCCATTGCCCGGCGAGCTTAGCACGGTGATCG